>DLCF01000031.1:1445-4180 GCA_002480485.1 Planctomycetaceae bacterium UBA7805 | reverse complement strand
GCCGAGAAAGCCAATGCGGCGACCGGTCCGATTGCTTTTCTCTTGCCGCTCCGCGGCGTCTCGATTCTCGATGGCGAGGGAGAGCGATTCTGTGATCGCGAAGCCGACGCAGCGCTTTTCAATGCGCTGAAAGAAAATTTAAACCCCTCGATTGCGGTGGAAGAGGTGGACGCGAACATCAACGACAAAGTTTTTTCCGCGCGTGCGGTCGAGCGGATGCTCGAACTGGTTGCCGAATCGGCCGCGCGCAAATGAGCAGCACCCTGCTTTTGACTACCATTTTTTAAGGAACCGAGAATGATCATCAGTCGAGAAGAGTCCCTGAAGCGTCTCCGCGAGCGGATCGAAAACAAAATTCCGATTGTCGGTGGCGGAGCCGGTACTGGGATCAGTGCAAAATTCGAAGAAGCGGGCGGGATTGATCTGATTATCATTTACAACTCAGGGCGTTTTCGGATGGCGGGTCGGGGGTCACTTGCTGGGTTGATGCCGTACGGAGATGCCAATGGCATTGTGATTGAAATGGCCGGCGAGGTGCTCACGGTGGTGCAGGACACCCCGGTCTTGGCTGGTGTCTGTGCCTCGGATCCCTTCCGAATTATGGACAAATTTCTCGATGAGGTAAAACAGGTCGGCTTTTCAGGAATTCAAAATTTCCCGACCGTCGGTTTGATCGATGGGCAGTTCCGTGCGAATCTTGAAGAGACCGGGATGGGCTATGACAAGGAAGTGGAACTGATTCGTTTAGCCCGACAAAAAGATCTGCTCACAACGCCTTATGCGTTCAATACGGATGAGGCGGAGCAGATGGCCGCTGCCGGTGCAGATGTGATCGTCGCCCACATGGGTCTGACAACCAAAGGATCTATCGGTGCAGAAACAGGACGCGACCTCGATGATTCGGTGCGTGATGTGCAGGCGATCAGTGATGCAGCCCACGGAGTCCGCGATGATGTGATCGTGCTCTGCCATGGTGGTCCGATTGCCATGCCGGAGGATGCCGAGTATGTGCTGCAACGCACAAACAATGTGGATGGGTTTTACGGCGCATCGTCCATGGAACGACTACCGGTCGAAACGGCGCTAACTTCCCAGACTGAGGCGTTTAAAGCGATTCGCTTTTCCTAGGCGTATTATTGATTGCCCGGCCATTTTTAAGTGGTAAGTCCGCTTCGGCAAGTTGCCTCTGGTGAGTCTTTAGACTTTGCGCTCCTGGAATCCTCTCTTACAATGAGGGAGTCAGATGTCGCCCCTCGCTAGCTAGCCATCGAGAAGCCACCGCCATGCTCTGCCTCATCCGCCTGCTGATCATGCTGACAACCGGGTGGATCGCATCGCCCGCTATGGCATCGCCCTTGCCGGCTACCAAGCAAGTTGATTTGGCTCGCTTTGAGAAGCGGATTCTTGTGCCTAGGGCTTTTGATCCGATGCAACTTGAATTGCTTCCTAACGGTTCATTTCTGTTTATCGAACGTGGTGGGCTCATCAAAAGGTATGATGCGATTTCAGGCAAGGTGGAAAAGGTTGGCCGCCCACCGAGCGTGCAGTTCGGTGAGGTGGGTCTGATGGGCATCAAACTGGACCCCAATTTCATCTCGAATGGCAGAATTTTCCTTTTCTTTTGCCCGCAGGATAAAAAAGATCACCTACGGCTCTCGCGATTTGAAATCCGTGACGGTTTATTGGATACGAACAGCGAGACGGTGCTGCTTGAATACCCGATTGATCCCGAAGGTGCCACACATATGGGCGGTGGTATGGCGTGGGATGTGGATGAGAATCTTTACATCGGCACCGGCGATAATTGCAATCCGATTCCCCAACCCCCACTCGATCAGCGTGAAGGACATGAAAAGGTAGATGCCCTGCGAAGTTCGGGGAACACCCGCGATCTGCGCGGTAAAGTATTGCGGATCCATCCGGAAGATGATGGCAGCTATACGATTCCAGAGGGAAATCTGTTTGCCGACGGTGTCGACGGTCGGGCAGAAATCTATGCGATGGGAGTCCGCAATGCATTTCGCATATCGGTTGATCCAGAAACCGGATGGCTCTACTGGGGTGATGTCGGTCCGAATATCCGCGTCGAATTAGATGCCGGACCGAATGGTTATGATGAGATTAACCAGGCGAAGCGCGCAGGCAATTTCGGCTGGCCGATGTTTGTTGGCCCGAACGAGGCATATCGCCGCTGGAATTTTGCCGACGGTACCGGCGGAGCATGGTTTGATCTTGAAAGGCGGATCAATGACTCGAAAAATAACACTGGGTCACGCGTGCTGCCACCAGCAGTGCCTGCTTGGATCTGGTACCCGACGACCGAGTCGAACAAATTTCCAGAGCTAGGCAGCGGAGGCCGATCGGCGATGGCAGGCCCCGTTTATCATTTCGACCCGGCGGTTCAAAGCGAAGCAAAACTACCCGCTACGCTCGATGGAAAGTTATTCATCTATGACTGGACTCGAAATTGGATCAAGGCCGTTACGATCAGTGAAGCGGGGGAGATAGAAAGAATTGAGCCTTTTCTTCCTCACATGATTTTCCGCAAACCGATCGACTTGAAATTTCACTCCGACGGTACACTCTATCTCATTGAGTACGGCGACAAATGGGGCGACAACCACGATGCGCAGATCGTGCAGATCAGCTATCCGCGTGGGAATCGGCCACCCGAGGCAAAACTTGAAACAAACGTGGTCGCTGGCAAAGAACCGCTTGAGGTGACATTCGACGGA
>DLCF01000031.1:0-1117 GCA_002480485.1 Planctomycetaceae bacterium UBA7805 | reverse complement strand
TCGTTTGACAAAGATGGAGATCCTCTGAGTTACCGTTGGTGCATCTCCTCCGACGGACCACCCACTGAAGACAAAAAAATTCTTTCCACGCAGGCTCGGTTCACCCATACCTTTGATCAGGCAGGAACCTATCGGGTCAGCCTGTTGGTCCACGATCCTTCGGGTGCTGACGCGCAGATGGAGACCGAGATACGCGTCGGTAACGCAGAGCCGCAAGTCACCATTTTGGAGCCGGCGATGGGTAGCTTTTTCACCTGGGATGAGCCGATTGCATATCGCACTCGGGTAATTGATGCCGAGGATGGAGACAGCACGGCCGGCGAGATCGAGGATACGCGAGTGGTGGTTCGCGCAAAATATCAGCAGCGACGCTCCTCGACACATACCGATGCGCGTGGGCAGCCAATGACCAATGATGAAGCAGTGGCCGAACCGGGACTTGCGCTAATGCGGCAGACCACCTGCTTCGCCTGCCACATGACGGGTACCGTTTCGGCCGGCCCGGCATACGGTAATGTGGCCGCTCGTTATCGGGACGATCCGCAAGCGCGGCAGCGTCTGGCCAAAAAAATTATCTCCGGTGGAATGGGTGTCTGGGGACAAAAGCCGATGCCGCCTCATCCTCAGCACACACTGGAAGAGGCTCAGCAAATGGTCGATTGGATTCTATCGCTTGCGGCAGAGACAGCGCATCGTCCGATGGCCGGTACCAGTGGTGCGTTTCGTGCGCGGACCCATCCCGATGGTCGAGGCAATGCAGGAGTCTATGAAATCACTGCGTCCTACACCGACCGAGGCGCGGAGAATGCGGCGAACATAACGGGGAAATCCACTCACATTCTCCATACGCGAATGAAAAAAGCAGCCTTCTTTGACACTCGCCGAGGAGTGGAGTTGATTGATGAATATGAGGGTGAGCACACGATCGTGGGGCATTTTGCCGATGGCGATTATGTGAGCTTCCGGGACGTGCTACTCAAAGGCATCGAGGCGGTCACTTTTCGCGCAGCAGCACTCAATCCCGCTGGCGGGCGATTTGAACTGCGCGCCGACGCGCCCGATGGCGAGTTAGTTGCCGATGTCGTCTTAAAATCACAAGGCGGCTACGGCTATTACA
>DLCF01000041.1 GCA_002480485.1 Planctomycetaceae bacterium UBA7805 | reverse complement strand
GTTTTTGACCCATACATACTTGATTTTACATTTTCATCTGGGATAACAGGGAGTAATTGAGAAAAACTTGTAATGGAAGAAGCAGACGACCTAATTCTCGGGGAATTCCCCCGACAAATGGACGAACGCTATCGAGTTTCCATCCCGCAGGAGTGGGTGCAGCCTCTAGTCGAGGCGGACGGATTTTGCACTTTGGCGAAGGAGCGGCCCGGATGCCTCAGCCTTTGGAATACGCGACGTTCACAAAACGAGCTAGATGCCGGCATGGATCTGGTACGGGGGAAGATCCGCGCGGGCAAACTAGAGGGTCGCATCGACGAGTTGCAACTGCTGGGAAGATTGCTTTCCACGCGGCAGCGAAGAGTCAAAATTGCTGGTCGGGGACGCCTACTCATCCCAGACGGATTCCGGGAATTTCTAGGGGTCGAACAGGGCGACGCTGTCCTGATTGTCGGCGCTGCCGTGTGTGCAGAAATCTGGCGACCCGATGCCTGGGTGTCCTATCTGGAAAAACGTATTCCGCGATTCCGAAAACTTTTCGACAGCCTCACAGGATAACGCTCCAAAGGTGTTTATCTGCAAAGCCACATGACTTGGGGGGACGCTAAGGGAACCGTACGTAACCAAAAAGAACGACCATGCCCGGTCGTGAGTGTAGGCATCTGATTCACAGTGCCTGTGTCGCCCGAATAGGAATGTAAGTCACCTAAGACCGGGATTGTTGGCACGGATGCCAGCGGACTCAAGACGACCGGGCATGGCGTTTTCTATGTATTTCCCGATCCTTTATCAACATCGTCTGCTGGCTGCCCCTCGGATGCAACGTATGCCATGCGAAGCTCATGCAGCAGATTTTGCAACATTGCTTCTTCCTGAGGGTTGCAATTCCCCTTGGTTTTTTCTTGCAAAACTTCCACCAAATCAATGGCGTGCTTTGCCTGCGGGAGATTTCGATCTGTTTTTCCAGTCATCGGATTCGGCAGCGTGCCCAGATTAAGCATTGCCTGAGTCGCGAGCATGCTCACGATTGTGGTGAAGTCTGCTGGCGGTAGCGGTATTTCCTGAGACGCTTTTTCATTTGCGCTCTTTACCGTAGCTGCAGGATCTCCTGGATCAGACGCTTCGCGATCTGCCTCAGCCTGTTCTTTTTCGGCTTCCACTTGACTCTTCCAATCTTCATCGATAATGATTTTTTTCTCTTCGGCTGAATCGGCCATCTTTGGGATACCCCGCAAAAAACATGGAACTAAAAAATGCTAGGAACGAATTAGAAATAACCGTCAGCAGTACGTCGACCCCTTGGTGTGCGTTTGTCCAAGGAGTCTACGACTTCGATTTCCACGGTTGGTTATCGGATCGAGTTGCCTCTTGTGAGCGCGCGGCGCGTGATGCGTGGTAAGTCACTGCCGCTTCCACAAACCCGGAAAAAAGCGGGTGAGCCGAGGTCGGCTTCGACTTAAATTCTGGATGGAATTGGGCAGCAACAAACCAAGGATGGCCGGCAATTTCAATGATTTCGACCAACTTGCCATCAGGGCTGGTGCCGGAAAATACAAGGTCATGTGCTTCGAATTGCTGACGATAGACGTTATTAAATTCATAGCGGTGACGATGTCGCTCACTAATTTCCTGACCACCATAACACTCCGCCGCAATGCTCCCAGGTTCCAGGGCAGCAGGCTGCGCACCGAGCCGCATCGTCCCACCCTTATCGGTGATTGTCTGCTGATCGTCGAGTAAACAAATGACCGGGTGCGGGCTCTCTTTGTCAAATTCACTCGAATGGGCTCCCTTTAATCCGGCAACATTGCGAGCAAACTCAATCACCGCGCACTGCATACCCAAGCAAATTCCCAACAACGGGATACTCCGCTCGCGAGCATAGCGAATTGCCTCGACTTTACCCTCAATGCCTCGCTCACCAAAACCTCCAGGCACCAAAATACCATCATACGTTGAGAGCAATCGCTCCGGGCCCTCCGCCTCGATCTGTTCGCTCTGGATCGGCTGGATACGCACTTGGGAACGATGTGCAATACCCGCGTGATCAATCGCCTCGTAAATCGATTTATAGGCATCCCGGTGTGCAGCGTATTTACCGACCACGGCAATGCTTATCTCGCTCCGCGGGTTACGAAGTCGTTGCATTAAATCCTGCCAATCCTCCAGCTCAAGCGGCTCGGCCGGGAGCGTTAACCTGCGAACAATCAATTCATCCAACTCGTTTTCCACAAGACTGAAAGGCACTTCGTAGATTGAAAAATCTTTATCTTTTTCCTCAATCACCGCACGAATCGGCACATTGCAGAAAAGGGCGATTTTTTCTCGGTCATCAACGGAAAGAGATCGCTCTGTTCGACAGACAAGCACATCGGGTTGAATTCCGATCTCTCGTAGCTGACCTACCGAATGTTGTGTCGGTTTCGTCTTTAATTCCCCAGCTGCCTTTAAATAAGGCACGAGCGTCAAATGGATGTAGAGACAATTCTCTTTACCGATATCGAGCGAATACTGCCGGATCGCCTCGAGAAATGGCTGGCTCTCGATGTCCCCGACTGTGCCCCCGATTTCGGTAATCACCACATCAGTCTCATCATCGGCAATTTTTGAAATACAACTTTTGATTTCGTTGGTAATGTGTGGAATGACCTGCACAGTCTTGCCTAAAAACTCTCCCCTGCGTTCCTTATTGATGACCGATTGGTATATCTGACCCGTTGTATAATTAGAATTTCGAGTCAGTTGTCCGTCGGTGAAACGCTCGTAATGGCCCAGATCAAGATCGGTCTCGCTACCATCATCCAGCACATAGACTTCCCCGTGTTGATACGGGCTCATTGTCCCCGGATCCACGTTGATATAGGGATCCAATTTTTGCATCCGCACCGTGAGACCGCGGTGCTCGAGAAGCATCCCAATCGATGCACTGGTCAACCCCTTACCGAGAGAACTGACCACACCTCCAGTAACAAAAATGTGTTTGGACATCGGCCTTGCAAAAAGGTGAGCGACTCTAGTTATTCCCTAGGGTAACAAGTTACCCGCCATGCCTACCAGATGGGTAGCATTGGCTAGTGCTATACTTTAAAGAGCTGTTTGGCATTCCGAGTCGTGAGTTCGCAAAAATCCTCGAAAGATACGCCCCGCGTTATGGCAAGACATTCCGCCGTGTGGACCAGATAGGCTGGTTCATTGCGACGTGAACGATGCGGATGCGGCGCGAGGTACGGGCTATCGGTCTCGATCAGAATACGATCGGCGGGAACTTCTTGGGCAACAGCGCGTAAATCGTCTGACTTTTTGAAGGTTGCCATCCCCGCAAAGCTGATATAAAGACCCAACTCAACGCATTCTGCCGCAGTTGATTCGGTTCCCGTGAAAGAGTGCATCACCCCCCGAAGTGGACCGCGACGTCGAGCCTCTCGCAGCATTTCCAGCACATCGGCATCGCTCTGGCGGGTGTGCACAATAAAGGGCAAGCCGGTCTCCGCAGCGAGGTGCAAATGACGATCAAAAAAATCTTGTTGCATCGCAAAAGGGGAAAAATCCCAGTGCCGATCCAGCCCGGTTTCACCAATTGCAACAACGTGCGGTTCACTCGCAAGTGCCACAATCCGTTCCCAATCGCCAGCAACTGCCTCGGCACAATAGTTGGGCTGAATGCCCACTGCAGCGCTTATCTGCGGGTGGCGTCCGGCAAGCTGAAGGCACGCCTCGGAGGATGTGGCACCGATACCGACGGCAATCAGATGAGATATACCTGCCACAGCAGCACGCTCGAGTACCTCTTGCTGATCGCTCGAAAATTCTTCCTGATCGAGATGAACGTGCGTGTCGATCAGTGTCATCGGCAACTCTCGCGTTGACGCAAGGAAAGGCGAAAAACTTACTTCATGTAACCAAGTCGGGAGTCAACTCCGAAAGAGACTCCAGATAGCCTTTCGCTGCTCCCAAGGCTTCCTGCGATAAATGATACGCAACAGCGTCGTCACTCAATTCTGCGGACAGACGCGCGATAGCATCGACCTCGTGCTGCTGATTTTCAACCAGCCTTTGCACCAGAAAGTCAAGCGAAAGAAAGTGCCAATCCAAAAATTCCATCGGATACTCACCCATATCAAGCGGACAACCACGTTGCTCGAGTTCTGCCGCAATCCGATTGCTCAAATCTCGTTGTCCCTCCACAATGTCCAGCAGCACGCCGGTTGCCTGCTCATCGCCACGATGGGTCCACGGAACCGCTTCGGTCAAAAACATCGGTAGCGAGCGATAGTGATGCACCAGGAGTTGCATCAGTCGCTGGCTCGAGTCGATTTGACGCATGACGAAGACCCTCTCTAGTTACCAAGAACCGTCCTGCAGGCTGTCTCTGCCCATTGATAAAGGCCGTTCCACTGGATAATCAAAAGTAGAATTGGTGCGGTCATCAACATGGTAAACACTCCGGGCACGGAGACCAATCGCAGCCGGGGTGGGGATCGATCTTCCGGTCCGGGATCGAAGGTCATCACTCGTACCACCTTCAAATAATAAAATAAACTGATTGCAGTGTTCACACCACCAATAAACAAGAGCCAATACATTCCCGCGTCGACCAAACTGGCAAAGATCACAAGTTTGCCCATAAAGCCGGCCAGAGGAGGCAAGCCGATTAAACTGAAAAGAATGGCAGAAAAACAAACCACCCAACCGGGGCTGCTCCGCACCAGGCCGGCATAATCAGAGATCTGCTCACCGCCAACTGCATTGCGGATGAAGGCAATGATCCCAAAGGCGCCCATATTCATAAATACGTAAATTAACACATATAGTAGTAGGGCCGCGAATGCCTCGGAGGCGGCCACCGGATTCTCAGTCATGATGGCCAAACCGGCCGCGATCGGCATCATCATATAACCGGCATGCGCGATGGTCGAATATGCCAACAGCCTTTTTATATTCGTTTGGCCATAGGCTGCCAGATTGCCGAACGTGCATGTGACGGCAGCCAACACGCCAATTACCCAAGACAGAAAGGTTCGAATCTGGGAGACTCGGATCATCTCGGCAGGTTTGTTCTGCGCATCGACCGAATCGGCGACGGACCGAACATGTGCTACAGGTCGTCGAGACGCTTGGGATTGATTCAGCACCTCACTCGCCAAGGAGGCGGGAGCAGCAACCTCTCCAGCAGCAAATGGAATTGGCTCGTTGGCGGGTGGTACAGCAAAGCCAATAGTTAGTCGCACCAGCAGTGCAAGGGCTGCAGCCTTCGATGCAACCGAAAGGAAACCGGCTACCTCCGCACTGGCACCCTCAAATACATCTGGGCACCAGAAGTGAAAAGGCACCGCAGAGAGCTTGAAGGCAAGTCCCACCAACATCATCAAACCTGACAACACCAGCACCAACTGATAATCGGTGCCCATGCCCTCTGCCAGTCGCCAGGCGATCGTTGGCAGATGAGCCGATCCTGTAATTCCGGCAATCAGACTCGTGCCGTACAACATTACACCGGCCGCCCCAGCGCCATAAACGGCATATTTCATTGATGCTTCGCTGCTTTGGCGATTTCCCTTCAGAATACCAGCCAGTGTGTAAGAGGGCAGGCTTGCCATCTCCACGGCGAGAAAAACGATTAACAAGTGATTGGCCTCGGCCATCAGACACATTCCCAGTGCAGCGCCGAGCACGAGTGTGTAGAAGTCAGGACCATTTTCCTGGTCAGCCAAACGCGAAATACGCGCAAGCATAATAAACAACAAAGTGGTGAACAGGAGAACTGCGCGAAAGTAAACCGTAAAAGCGTCATGCACCAGCATGCCTGTGAATATTTCGGTTCTCTCCAGTGTTGCGCCTGCTGAGAGAAATTTCCACGGCTCGGCAATCGCAAATGCACACGCCACACCAGCGCCAGCCAACAGCCACGACGGAATCATTTGCCTCGTAAGCTTGAACAGTCGCGAAAGAAGCATCAATAAAATGGTTCCACAGATCACCAACTCCGGAAGAAATTTTTCCAGAGATGACGCAGTATCACCGATCACCGATTGGACTAATTGCTCGTAGTTCACTGGTGTCTATGTTCCCCGATTTAGCGCGATTGGATTGTTTTTTTCGACCGCGCTCTCCTGGATCGCGGGATATGATGGGTCGGGCGTGACTCGCGACGGACTCCACGACGCAGACGGGGCGATTGGTGGCACGCGAAAAGATTGTTGACCCGGCTTTGGCAATTTTCGCTCATCGATGGTGACTGCCTGTTTTTCTCCACCTTTTTTCTTACCCGCGACATCCTCAGCAACCTGCCGCTCCTGCCACTGAATTAGGGCATCAACTGTCTGGTCTACCGAAGGCGACATGTAGTTAAACAGTGCTTGCGGATAAACCCCGAGCACAATCGCAAAAATACAGAGGGGCACGGCAATTGACCATTCACGGGGCGTGATTGGTGTAAGCGCCTCCGGGTGCGGACCTTTGTATTCTGCGCCGAGATAAACGCGCTGTAGAGCCCAGAGGATGTATGCTGCGGTCAGAATCACCACAAAAGCCGACACCACCGCCAACACGATACTGAAATTCCAAACGCTGAGCACGACCAGCACTTCACCGATAAAACCGCAAAGACCCGGCAACCCGAGTCCGGCAAAGAAAATTAGCATTGCCATCCCGCTATAAACCGGCATCTTGGCAAAGAGACCACCGAATTTATCGAGCTCGCGATGGTGTACCCTGTCATAAATCACACCTACCAGAAAAAACATGCCGGCAGAACTGATTCCGTGGGCAATCATCTGAAACATTGCGCCATTCATTCCCATCTTCCAGTAATCACCATTGAACGAGGGCGAGACCGCACTCCAAACTCCGAGTCCAAGAACGACATAACCCATATGGCTGACGGAACTGTAGGCCACCATCCGCTTGAAATCTTTCTGCGCCAGTGCGGCAAACGCACCATAGACCATGCTTAATACGCCGATGAAGCAAACAACCCAGGCCAAGTCGTAAGCCGCCTCCGGGCAAATCGGATAGCAGATGCGAATAATGCCATATCCACCCATCTTTAAAAGCACGCCTGCTAGAATCATCGAAATTGGAGTCGGTGCCTCAACATGCGCATCGGGCAACCAAGTATGCACCGGCACACTCGGCACTTTGATCACAAATCCAATAAAAAGAAGTACGAATGCCCACCACTGAATTGACTTTCCACTTTCCGTGAATGCACTCTTACTGAATTGGTCCGTGTGCTGGCCCAATTGCTGAAGCGCGAGAATATTGAAGGTATGGCTTGGCAGATCTGCTGCAGCGACCTTCTCAGCCCGCCAGGCCAAGGCGGCAGGTTGGTCGGGAACAACATGCGCTGCGATCAATTGCTCGTCACTCAGTGCGCGGATGTCACTATTGAAATAGAGCATCAAAATAGCGATTAACATCAAAACGCTGCCGAGAAGCGTATAAAGAAAGAATTTAATCGCCGCATATTCCCGCCGCGGACCACCCCAGACGCCAATCAGAAAATACATCGGAAGCAGCATGACTTCCCAGAATACATAGAACAGGAAAAAATCCAGGGCCAGGAAGACCCCGAGCATACCTGTCTCCAAAAGCAAAAAGAGAACGCAATATGCCTTGACATGTTTTGTAATCGGCCAACTGGCGCCCATCGCAAGCATTCCGACAAAAGATGTTAACACCAGTAGCGGAAAACTGATGCCGTCGAGGCCCATAAAATACTGAATATTGAAACTGGGTATCCAACTCACCTGAAATACAGATTGCATCTGGGCGACCGCGTCTTCGGCCAGCGAGAAGTGTGCGCCGCCCGTAAAGCCTGGCAGAGCCATAACCACCGTGGCAATGAAGACCAGTGCTGTCACAAACAGACTAACGCGCTTGATTAATTCTTGGCTGTCTCGAGGCAACAGCAACACCACCAGCGAGGCAGCGGCAGGAAAAAAGACAAGCATCGTCAAGGGCCAAAGGTATGGATTGTCCATAAAGATCTCGTTTACAAATATGATGAAAAATAAAATTAATTGGTAAGCCCGAATGTGGCCACGATATACATCGCCATCGTGCCGATCACAATAAACACGACATATTGCCGCAGGCGTCCCGTTTGCGGTTTTCGGAGCCAGATACCGATCGCAAAAGTCCGCGCGGCAACCCAATTCACGAACCCGTCAACAAATATCTTATCAATCCAACGGTCGAAACCGCTGGTGAAAGTGCGTGTGCAAGACGCTAGACCATTGATCATCCAATCAATACCACGTTGATCGAACTGCGCGACGCAACGGCCGCAAAATATTGTGGGGCGAATGAATATGGTCTCATACAATTCATCAAACCACCACTTATTGCGAAGAAACCGGTAAATCGGTGCGAACATACTCCGCACCTCTTCCGGATTCAGAATGCGCCACCAGTAAAGACAGGAGGCCAGCAGGAGGCCGAACATGGCAGTGCCGAAGGCAATCATCCCGGCCGCTAGGTGAATCTCCTCAGCGTGTGATCCGTGCTCCGCGGGCATCGTAATGGCGGCAAGTTGTCCCGAAAAATCTAGCCCCGTACCATCGGGTCGGGCTTGCTCGAGAAGCTGCACCATCGGACTTGCGGTGGGGTCAGTGAAATTTTCTATGTCGGCTGGCATGGCGACAAAAATGGCGAAGAAGGCGAGCACCACCAATGGCATCCACATCACACGTGGCGATTCATGCGCATGATCGTAGCGGTGCGGATCTCGCGGTTCGCCGATAAAGGTCAGGAACCAAAGCCGGAACATATAAAAGGCGGTGACCGCCGCACCGGCTGCCGCCACATAGAACATAACATCCCACGTTGCATTGTTTTTTCCGAAGTGTAACGCTTGCGCTAGAATCGCATCCTTAGAATAGTAACCGCTGAGGCCAACAATCGTGGGAACCCCCGCGCCCATAATTGCTAGGCAACCGACGAGCATCGTGTACGCCGTGATGGGCATCTTTCGTCGCAGACCACCCATTTCAGTCATCTCGTTGGTATGAACGGCGTGGATCACTGATCCAGAGCACATGAATAGCAGACTTTTGAAAAAGGCATGCGTAATCAAGTGTAACATTCCTGCCACCCAACCGCCCACGCCCAGGGCAAACATCATGTAACCAAGTTGCGATAAAGTGGAGTAAGCCAAGACCCGCTTGATGTCGGTCGCCGTGATTGCAATGGTTGCGGCCATGAACAGTGTGATGCAGCCGATGATCGCAATCGTGAGCAACACCTCGGGTGTGAACATCGGGTAAAACCGACCAACCAGAAAAACACCCGCCGCAACCATGGTCGCCGAATGCACCAGCGCTGAGACCGGCGTTGGACCTTCCATCGCATCCGGCAGCCATACATGCAGGGGAAACTGGGCACTTTTCCCAACACAGCCGCAAAAGATACCAAGCCCGGCTACAATCAGCAAAAGGTGGCCAATATGCTCAGGATCCTCAGCACCCATTTCTTCGGCCCGCTTGAGCATGCCTGCCGGGGTTTTTAACGCGTAGTCATCCTCGGCTGCCCGGGCCTGCGCGAAGATGCCAGGCTTGATAATTTCACCCGCAGCGTTCTTCTCACCGCCGAATGAGAATGTGCCGAGACTTCCCCAGAGTGCCATCAAGCCAATGATCATACCAAAATCACCCACTCGATTAACAATGAACGCTTTATTGGCCGCAGTAGAGGCACTTTTACGCTCAATGTAAAAACCGATCAGGAAGTAGGAACAGATACCGACCAATTCCCAGAATACAAAAGTCATCGCGATGTTACCGGCAATCACAATGCCCAGCATGCTGAAACAGAACAGAGACAAATACTGAAAAAATCGATAGTAGCGTCCCTTGCGATGCAAATGTTCGCCATTGCTAAGCGTGACTTCGTGATCGGTCACATCATGCAATTCTTCATGCATGTATCCCATGGCATAAAAGTGAATGCAACTTGCGATCAGGGTCACCATAGTAAACATCAGCACGGTCAGAGCGTCGACGTAGTAGCCGATTGTTATCTTGAGTCGCCCGAAGTCGACCAGGGTGTACCAATCCCCGAAGTATGCGTCCTTCGGACCTGAGCTGTGGCCGTGCCCGTGACCATGATGCGTATCATCGTGCGAATGTGAATCCTTACTCTCGGCCGCAAAATGAAATACATCCTGCGGAACATGATTTGATAGGCTTACATGAGACGCCTCGGCTGCATCCGGATGATGCCCTCCGGATACGCCATGAGTGCCAATCCACGTAAGCAGCGATATCAGCGAGAGCACAAATCCACCACCGATCGCGCCGGTGGCAACGTAAGCCGCTCCCCGACCGGCCGCACCCAACCGTGGCCCGAAGAAAAGAATCACGCAGAAGGAGGCCAGAGGCAACAGCCAAGCAATCAAAAGCAGATTGGAAAGAATCGATTCCACGACCTCAACCCCTTAACTCATCGGCCCGGTCAACATCCACTGTCAGGTGGTTGTTATAGAAATTTAACACAATCGCCAGCGCCACCGCCGCCTCAGCCGCAGCCAATACAATGACAAACAGCGAAATGATCTGCCCATCTAACCCCAGCTGATAAGTCGGATTGCGCTCGAGAAAATTACTTCCAAAAGCGACAAAATTGAGGTTCGCGCCATTGAGGACCAGCTCAATTCCCATCAGCACACCAAGCGCGTTACGTTTGGTTGCCATGCAGACCACGCCGGACACGAACATGACCGCGCCGACGACCAGATAATGTGTCAGTCCAACGGGCGACGTGAGGATTTCAGTCATGTCTTCGTCTCCGCTTCTTTAAACATCGGCTGTGCCTGGAGTGTCGCGCACTGTAACTCGTCGCTTAGCGCGGGCAAGGTAGGCAGCCCCGACAAGCACCACCAGAAGATGAATCGAAATAATCTCGAATGGCAATAGATACCCCGAAACATCATCTCCGGGGACGCCAAGTAAGCCTAAACCAATCCGCGTTGCAGTTGGAACACTCACCGGATCGGTGGACGTTACCGCCTCCCGATCCGCCCGACCGCCTAATTGGGATGCCTCGGTCGGTGGCAGCCCCACTTGAAATGCAACAGGAATCAGAATGACCAGGAGGATTCCCCCGACCATCGCAGCCACCACCCAATCCCCGCCCGCAGTGCGCAGAGAGATAAATGGGTTCTGTGCCGTAAGCATGACACCGAATACGAGTAGTACCAAGGTTCCGCCGACGTATAAAACCAGTTGCATTGCACCAACAAAGTCAGCCCCCGCTAGGAAGTGCAATCCTGATGTCGCGGCAAGCGCGAGAATCAAATAAAAGGCCATTCGCACGACATTAGAGGAAAAGACAACTGCAAGCGAAAAGAGGCAGGTCAAGATACCGAAAAATAGAAACAGAATCGCATGCCCATTAATTTCTCCCATCGCTTAACTCTCCCCCCGATCACTCACGGCGTGCAACGGGGCTGGTAATGCTTCCTTATGCCTCGCAGATTTTTCGTCACGCGATTGCGCTTGGGGCATCAGCTGGTTTTTGCCGAAAGCACCCTCTCGCACCGCGCCCGGCAATTGCCGGACACCCAGTTGATGATGTGGCAACAGATCGGAACCATTGGGCAATCCCAAAAGCTGCCAGTTGATGACTCCCACAAACATCACGGCTGAAATGGGCGTGCAATATTTCCAGCAAGTGGTAATGACCTGATCGATTCGCAAGCGTGGAAATGTCCAGCGAATCCACATCATAACCGTAACACATAGCACAGCCTTCGACATAAATACGGTTAAACCGAGAAGATTCGCAACCACGAAAGCAAAACCACTCAAGCCACTTGCATGCTGCCCAAAGACCCACTCTGCGAGCGGAATCGGCCCATTCCAACCACCGAGAAACAGGATCGATCCGAGCGCCGAAACAAGAAACATCGAACCGTATTCGGCCATGAAAAAGAAACTCCAGCGGAGTCCTGAGTATTCCGTGTGAAACCCGGCTACCAATTCACTTTCTGCTTCGGCCAAATCGAAAGGAGCCCGATTGACGCTTGCCAAAGCGCAAGTGTAGTAGACAAAAAATGCAATGAATGCGAACGGGTCATGAAACAAATACCAATTCGTAAACCAACCCGCCTGCAAATTTGCGATTTTAGTCAAATCCATCGTTCCGGCGATCATCACAGGAATCACTACGCAGAGCCCGAGCGGAACCTCATAGCTGATGACCTGGGCCGCCTCCCGCATAGCACCAAAGAGAGACCATTTGGAGGCTGAGGCATATCCGGCCAGAATCACACCAAACACTTCGAGTCCTAAAACAGCCACCACAAAAAAGACAGCCACATTGATATCAAGCCCCACCCATCCAGTGGCAAATGGCAAGGCGATGAACGAACCATAAGAAGCGCAAAAAGCAACATACGGGGCAATCCGAAAAAGCAGAGCATCTGCCCCTTCCGGTCTCAAATCTTCTTTTGCCAGGAGTTTGATGCCGTCGGCAAGGGTTTGCAACCATCCGAACTTACCGCCAACACGCGTGGGGCCTAATCGGTCCTGAATCCGTCCTGCAACCTTGCGCTCCATCCAGATAAAAACAACCGAACCTCCTGCAATGACCCCAAGAATCAAAGAGGCCGTGAGCATAGCCATCAGGGCTTGAACAAGAAGCGGATACAACCCCAATTGATTGATCAAAAATTGCGACACAGTAAACTGTCACCTACGCGTCTTTTTAAATTTATTAAACGAGCAGATAGCGTTAACACGGCCCAACGCCACCGCCGCAATCATTAACCCGGCGAGCGATTGAGGTTTCGTCGAAGGCCCCGGTACGACAAGTTTGAAGCCCCTAAAATATGGCACAAAAAGAGGGTGATCGACAAGCCCCCAAAGCCTTTCGGAGAGCCGAGATCTGTCATTTAGGGCTTTGCAACGCCCCAACTTTTTATTTACCGATCGATTTCACCCATTACGATATCTAGTGATCCGACAACAGCCGGAATATCCGCAATCAACGTGTTCCGGCAAAGTTCCGACGTGACCGACAGATTACAAAAACAGCTACTGCGTGCACGAACTCGCCAAGGTATTGGCGACCCATCGCTGACAATGTAGAAGCCCATCTGACCACGAGGCGCTTCCGTCTCAAGATAAGTTTCTCCGGCGGGCAATTTTTCGGCAAGTTTCACCGGTTCCCCGTAAGAACCTGATGCCGCGCTGTAGCGGTCAATCGCCTGACGCACCAAATCGACCGCCTGTCGTACCTCCAGCATACGCACGTAAAACCGATGCCAACAATCACCTAAGACAGCCTCAGGCGGGACTGGCGGATAAACATGGTCATTTGGATAGTGACCCTCTTTTTCCACGATCACCTCGAAAGCATACCCATCATACATGTTGGTGTACCACTCCTCACCATCGCGTCGCAGGTCCAGATCGACCCCACTCCCACGCAACACTGCGCCACTACATCCGTAACTGATTGCCATATCCGCAGGCATCACCCCGATATTGGCACAGCGTTTAATGAAAATCGAATTTGTGGTGAGTAGCGCGTGATATTCATCGATCACTGGCAGAAACTGGTCCAAAAAAGCTTCGCATTTTTGCAGCCAACCGGGCGGCAGATCGGCGGTTGCACCGCCCACCGTTAGGTAACTGTAAGTTAGCCGCGCGCCGCATGCTTCCTCGAACAGATCTAAAATCTTTTCTCGCTCGCGGAACGCGTACAAAAATGGGCTAAAGCTACCAAGGTCTAAACCATACGCGCCCATGCCTACCAGATGACTCGCAATTCGTTGCATTTCCGCGATGATGACCCGCAGATGCCGCGCCTTCTCAGGCACTTGCAGATTCATCAATTTCTCTGTGCAGAGTGCCCAACCAAGATTCATACTCATCGCCGCAAGGTAGTCCATGCGGTCGGTGTAGGGAATCCATTGTCGAGGCGTCAGATTTTCGCCAATCTTTTCGGCACAGCGATGCAGATAGCCCAAATGCGGCGTTACCTCAGAAACCACCTCGCCGTCGGTCCGCAACACAAGTCGTAGCACACCATGTGTGCTGGGGTGCTGCGGCCCCATATTTACAAGCATCTCATCGGTGCGAACATCAAACTCAATAACTTCAGTGTTTGCTGTGTTTTCTGGGATCGTAGACATGGCAACTCAGATTAATGTTTCAATCAACACATTTAATACTCAACGGCAGCGTATCCCGTGATACTCGAGGGGCATTTGATAATCACGTCGCAGGGGATACCCCTCCCAGTCCTCGGGACAGAGGATGCGACGCAGATCCGGATGTCCGGTAAAGTTAATTCCGGAAAGGTCATATACCTCACGTTCATGCCAGTCGGCGGTCCGCCAGATGTGGGCAACAGACGGAACATCTGGCAGTGAACCCTCCTGCTCGCCTTTCCAACGAGGCAGTAGCACCTTCAGCACTAAGCTCGACTTGTGTGTTACGCTCCACAGATGGTAAACCACCTCCATACGTGGCTTTCCAATGAGTTTGGCCGCCTTTTTGGGATCGGGCTCGAAGTAATCTACCCCGCTGATGCACGAGAGGTAATCAAACTTGAGATCCGGTTCATCATGAAGGTACTGACAAACTTCCGGTAACCCCTCCGCTGATACTTCCACCCAAGGATCAATCGCGTCGAGCTGCACGTCGAGAATTTTTGATCCGAACTTTGCCTGCAGTCGGCTTACGAGATTCTGCTCACCCATCCATTTCTCTCCGACACTTGTACTACTGCTGCTCTTCTAGGGTGCGAGGCCGAGTGACGGCACGTACCCAGTCAAAGGCTCCAGTCTTCCACTCGTATGCAAAACCGACAAAGAGCACGAGAAAGAAAAATAACGTGGCACTATAAACGTAGACCGTGAACCGATCGATTGAGTCACGCAAACTCTTGCTGGCATCCGCTACGGCTCCCGCATCGGTCGCCGTATCAACGACAAGCGATGGCAACGGGAGGCCTAATTCTGCAAAAACGCCTCGAGCGGCGGGCGCTAACACTGCATCGGCGGACGTGCTGGTTTCTGGATCCTCTGTCTTGCCGCCGGATTTTACATCCGTAAACAGCGGCATTCGGACATCAGCGAGCTGTGTCTGTTTGCCAAAAACGGTTGCTGCGGGAAAAAGAAAAGCCACTTCCGCATCGAAGACGATAAACACTAATGCAACGACATAAAATCTCAAATCGAACTGTACAAAACTTGAGCCGATTGCCGGCTCCCCACACTCATAAATTTCCTTCTTCTCCGCGTGGGGATCGTTCGGACGCACAAGCCTGCCGACAAACAGGTTGATAAAAAGAAAAACTGCACCTATCAGCGTGAACAAGATTAGATAGGCGGCAATTGCAGTTGGAGATGCCATGATGAAAACGCCCTTGGCGAATGTTTAGCACCTTATTTTAGGTGGCCTGTCGACCGGGGCAAGGTGCCCCCCGTTTCGGGCGAAGGATTATGCGCCTATTGGCCAATCGGCAGATTTAGGAGCCCGACTCCAACTTCCCGTCGTCCATGGATAGCCCTGATTGGCTCCCGACCACCAGTGGTTGCCTGCCCGAAAAACCTTCGTCGATCTCATGCCAGTAAAGGACCTCCGGTTCGTCTAGACGCCAGCTTAAAAACACGACTCGATCGTCCATCATGGATGGAAAACCTACCAAGCCGTCTATACCTTGGATGGGCTCCAAACCCAGATCCCGAAGTTCTTGAATGTATTCGTCAATACGGCCTGTGTCACGCTTGAGCTCTTCTTCGATTTGCACAAGTTCCTGCCGGTACGGGTCATTTCGGTCCTCATCCCTTCCTGCAAGAAGCACAGAGAGCCTTTCTTTTCGCTCAGCGACCTCGTGCGACAGGGAGGACAGATCGTGGCAGATAGCGCGGACCAGTGGCAGTGTGGCATTTGCCTCTTCAGCGGTGAACATGCGTTGAAACTGGATGTCTGACTTACTCATGATGCGGTGCTCGCTCACAAACTACTTGATACTAGATGCCCAACAGATAACTCTTTCTGCAATTCGTACGCCGGGTTTTCGCGAAAACGTATGCCCCATCTCCAATTCCCCGTGCATTAGACTCAATTCTAGGTACTATTCGGACCTCCATGAACCGGTTCGACGATGACTTTGGAATCCGCCACCGCCGTCGGGTTCAATGTTGTTCTGCCCCAGGCGATATCGACCGGTATTCTAGAAAAATCAACGATACAGCCGTCGCGACTATAGCAACTGAGATCGTGAGTAGCACCCATAAAAATGCAGTCAACTGGACATGGCTCGACACACAGGGCGCAAAACATGCACTTGGAGTAGTCAATGGCGTATCCAGTGACTTTGAAACCTCTGCCACCTTCGGCACGTTCTTTATTAATGTAGATGCAATCGACAGGACATGCTTTCGCACACTGGTCGCATGCAATGCAAGTCGTCAGATCAAACCGATGAAAGCCACGATAGCGATCTGCGACCGGAACGGGAAGTTCGGGGTATTCGAAGTGCTGAGTAAACGCCTTCCGTTCCGGATCATAAGTTCTAAACCAACAACGCAGCGTGACATAAAGTCCGTGGGCCACCGTAAACACGGCGGTGAACACATCCCGAAACCATTCCCTCATCACATCCCCGTCTGGTACTGCTGTAATTGGTTAGTGCGCACGGCAATTGTCCAATCGCCCTGATCTAAAAAAATTATAGGTTAACCCCGTTCGTCCGCAAGCAGCTCGGGAAGAGGTACGCTAGCTTAACCCGATGACGAAGAGCGAACTTCAAAAACTTTTGCCGCAAGCATCTTCCATGTTGTAAATACTAATATCCACATCGTCTGCGTCTGATAGTTGTAGGCAATGAAACTGAAAAAATTGCTGACATACCAAACTGACCCGATACCCGCAGTGCCTTTGTCGAACCCGCTCAGCAAATTGTTTGGTCAGTTCGTAAAAAACTCGTCAAACTCGAATGCGAGCTACAGGGTCGGACATAGCCACTACCGCCCCAATAGCCTCATGCCCCCCGTTTTAGCTATTCGTGAGACAACAACTCTCGCGTTGTAAACCGCAACTAGGCATATTTTTGGTAAACCACGTTACCATAAAGGCTTATATAAAATCAGAAATCCTGTTTTATCCAGTTGGTAAAAAAAAAAACACCTTAAGAAGCCTACTTTTCGTATTTACCGGCACGGATTAACGCCTTTTTTACGAAAACAGCGGCCTTTTTAAGCCGTTCGCTTGACTCTGGTCACGGACGGCGTAGAGTGAAAAGAGTTATTCGTCTGCGTTGATGGGTTCCGCACGGTTTGTTTCGCCTGTCACAAGGACTGACCGATTGGCCCTTTTCGCATTAATGCTTGTTGATGGGACTGCATCTTGAGGAGTTAACCGAAGGAATCGGCAATGTTAGTGTTATCCAGGAAAAAAAACGAGAGTATCGTAATCAACGACGACATCACCATCGTCGTGGTTGAGATTCGTGGTGATAAAGTCCGCCTGGGTGTGGAAGCCCCCAAAGAAGTCCCAGTACATCGTCGTGAAGTATACGATGCCATCCAACATGGCACCGGCACGACGGTCGATGCCCCGACCAAAGCCTCTGAAGAACCTGACGCTGCCGGTTCTGCCTGATTACCCGCATTAAGCCCTGATGCAGCGATTGCCCTGATCTAAAGTGGCGGCTGCTACAGGCCAGGATCGATTCGATAGTTGGGCAACACCAACGTCATGAACTCTCCGTGACCATCGGGCAAATTGGTTTCTCCGTCTAGGGTCACAAATTATCGACCCGTGAAGCGATTCAAAAGCACTCGGCACTTGACGCTTGCAACGGAATTTCTCTAATCTTTAGTAGGTACGGCGCGGATTACCGCTGCGGCCCCATCGTCTAGCGGTCTAGGACTCCGGCCTTTCACGCCGGCAACACGGGTTCGAGTCCCGTTGGGGTCACTTTGAATTTCATAAAGCATCCGCATACCGCATCAATGCATGCGACGTATCACCACGGGCAGGGGAATATTTGGCTCTTGTCTGCTCGGTTATATCCTGGGGTCAATCGTCGCTTCTTTGACCTGTAAGAACGAAAGCCAAATCGACATGGGTGCCAACTGATGGCCATCGTTTCATGCAACGGCGTAGACTAGGTAATACGGAACTCGAATTCACCACGATTGGCTTAGGCACCTGGGCGATTGGCGGTGGCGACTGGAAATACGGCTGGGGGCCGCAGGATCCATCCGAGGCGATCGATGGCCTCTTGGCCGGCTTAGATTTCGGAATCAACTGGATAGACACTGCACCTGTTTATGGTGACGGTGCCTCGGAGAAATTAGTCGGAAAGGCCCTCCGACAGGCCGCCCGCGAGGATGTGCTGGTTGCGACCAAATGCTCAAGAAAAATGCTTCCCGATGGAAGCGTGACTGGAATCCTGGACGCGGAGAGTGTCAAGGCCGAATGCGAGCAAAGTCTCAAACGCCTCGGCGTAGAGGTCATTGATCTCTATCAAATGCACTGGCCGGAGCCTGACTCTCAAATCGAGGAGGGTTGGGCAGCCATGATTGACCTGAAGCAGGAGGGCAAGGTTCGCGAGATCGGTGTCTCCAATTTTAACGTGCCACAGATGGAGCGACTTGAGGCAATGCATCCGATCTCGTCGCTGCAGCCTCCGTACAATATGCTCCAGCGGGAAGTAGAGGACACGCTATTCTCCTACTGTAGTGCTCAAAAGATGGGCATCATTGGTTACAGCCCGCTCGCCAAAGGATTATTAAGCGGTGCAATGACCTGTGCACGGGCCGCAGCTCTGGATCCAAGCGATCATCGTAGCCGTGATCCTAAATTTGCTACTCCCGAACTTGAGGCGAACTTGCAACTTGTGGATCGGTTGCAATTGTTCGCAAAGAATCACTCTCACTCCGTGGCCGAATTAGCCATCGCCTGGACTTTACGGAAACTTGAGGTGACATCGGCGATTGTCGGTGTCCGCAATCGGGCGCAGATTGAGGGCACTCATGCGGCGGCCGACTGGCAACTGACACAGGAGGAGATTGCGCAAATCGAACAGATCCTTTCAACGCTTGATCAAGTGTGAATTCGCCACTCAAAGGGTCACATAGCGCTCATGCATCTAGTCCTGAGTTTTGATCTCTGTAAACATCCTCACCGCTACCCTTAATACCAAGATCAAGGTAGACTAGGCGGTTTGCAAAGCGAGACGCCGCGACACCGGACGAGAAACAGTACGTCGGCACACAAATTCTAAAGCTAAGGAGGCGGTCCGTTGAAAACTTCTTTCTTCCAGACTTTGATTGTCCTGCTCATCGGTTGCTGGCTTGTGCCATCTGATCAGCTTTACGGGGAAACCACCAAACAAAATGAGAGAACGACTGTGAAACAACAAGACTGGGGGACCGCGGACGGTAAAAATGTTTTTCTTTACACGCTCGAGAGTAAAAGCGGCATTGTCTGCAAACTCACGAACTGGGGTGCAACCATTACCGAACTACACGTTCCGGACAAAGACGGCAAGCTTGAGGACATTGTGCTTGGCTACGAATCGCTTGCCCGCTGGCTCGACAGTGATGGCAAGGGCAACCCCAATCCGGCCTATATGGGTTGCACAGTAGGGCGCGTTTGTAATCGGATTGACAAGGGGAAGTTTGAGTTGGATGGAAAAAAACACCAACTCGCCACGAACAATGATCCCAATCACCTTCACGGAGGAAATATCGGTTGGGACAAACAGGTTTGGAAAAGCGAACCGATTGAGAATGCGGCCGGGGCAGGCGTGAAATTCACGCTTACAAGCGCGGACGGCGATGAAAACTATCCGGGCGAGGTTAAAGCATCCGCCACCTACTTTCTTACCAATGACGGTGATTTAACGGCTGAGTATTCGGCAACCAGCGATCAAAATACGCCGGTCAACATGACGAATCACAGTTACTTTAACCTCAAAGGGCAGGGCGAAGGAACGATTCTCGATCACAAACTAAAGCTTGAGTCCGATCGTCAAACCACCTTCGACGAAACTGGGATTCCCACTGGTAAGATCGATAGCGTAAAAGGTACGCCGCTTGACTTCACCACGCCACGGGCCATCGGTGAGCGGATTACCGTTTTGACGGGTGATCCAGGTGGCTACGATCATAACTTTGTATTGCGGGACGAAAAGGTCAGCGAGCCACAACTAGCGGCAACGCTTTACGACCCGGAGAGTGGTCGGGAGCTTAAAATCTACACAACTGAAGTCGGCATCCAGTTCTATTCGGGCAACTATCTGGATGGGGGCCTGACGGGGAAAGACGGCAAGGTCTATCACAAACACTACGGCCTTTGTCTCGAGCCTCAATTCCACCCCGACTCGGTTAATCAGTCGCATTTCCCCGATTCAGTCCTCAGCCCGGGTCAGACTTACAATCACAAGTGCATCTATAAATTCGATGCGCGTTGATCCAGGTAATGCAAAACTGACGCCACATTTCGCGCGCATCGAGTTGCGATAGATGTCGCAATGCGGTTAATCGTATGTGATGAGGCTGATCGTATCGTGTGGCGAGATGCGGTTACGTCCGCCCAATGCAGTGAGTTCCACAACAAACGCGCAACCGACTACCTTGGCGCCTGCCCGCTCGATCAGGTGACAGCAGGCCTCCATGGTCCCTCCTGTGGCAAGTAAATCGTCCACCAACAACACACGCTGACCCGGTTCCACCCCATCAATGTGGATTTCTAGCGTATCAGTGCCGTACTCTAATTGGTAACGGAAAGCATGAGTGTCAAAGGGAAGTTTGCCTGGTTTACGTACCGGCACAAATCCTGCATTAATTTTCAAAGCCAGCGGGGTAGCGAAGATGAATCCCCTCGCTTCGGCCGCTGCCACCACGTCAACCTCGAGGTCGTTTACCCTGTCGGCTAGTTGCTCAATGGTGACGCGAAAGGCCTCGGGAGACGCCAAGAGCGGGGTGATATCGCGATACAAAATTCCCGGCTTTGGGAAATCGGGAATCGAACGGATATAGCTTTCGAGATTTAGTGATTGGGCGTCGACCATAGAACCAAGTATAGAGCTTCGCCACAAACTGCAAAAGGGAGAGATCGGTCGGCGTGGTCGAGTCAGCAAAGTGCCTGTCAGGCGGCCATCAGCTCGTGCCTTGCAAATTTGCGTGCAATCGGCCCAACGCCTCGGTCTCTATCTGACGGACCCGTTCCCGGGTCAAACTTAGCGCTTCACCAATCTCCTTGAGCGTATGCGGTTCACGATCATCAAGGCCAAAACGCATCCGCAGCACGGTCGCCTCACGGGGATCCATTTCATCAAGCAACTGTAAAGCGTGCTCCAATGTGTCGGTTTCCAGCATCACGTCCTCAGGATTTTTCAGTCGCTCGTCTTCGACCATTTCGCCCAGCGACCAGCCCGCTTCGGGTTGATCGGATTGCGGTGTCGAGTGATAAATGCGAATAGCCTTTTTGACGATCGGCAGTTTCTTTTTCGGCAGGCCTAGGACGCGGGCCACCTCTTCGTGGGTTGGCGCTCGACGCAGTTCCTCGGTCAGCCGGATCGAGGCGCGGCGCCATTTGGAAAGCAACTCCACCATATAGGCTGGAATGCGAATGGTTTTTGCTGAGTTGATCAAAGCCCGTTTGATGGACTGTTTGATCCAGTAACTGGCATACGTTGAAAATCGAGTACCCATAGTCGGATCAAAACCCTCCACCGCTCGTAACAAGCCAAGATTTCCCTCTTCAATCAAATCCGGTAGCGGAAGCCCTTTGCCGGTGTAACCCCGGGCAATATTGACCACCAACCGCAGGTTCGCACGAACCATGTGATCTCTCGCCCGGACATCCCCGCGACCGATCGCTAGGGCAAGTTCTTTTTCTTGTTGTGCGGTGAGTAGATCAGTTTGATTGATTTCTCGAAGGTAGGTCTCCAAAGGAGCTTGCGGTGGTGAATCGGCAGAGGAGAGTCTCGGGCTCTTAGTTTTAAGTGTTGGCATGTTTTGCTGCTCGGGTTGGCTTTGCTTCTTGGATAGAACAAGGTATCGACGTGGAGTACAACGATTCTGTAATCCAGCGGAAATAGGAGGGAGCATTGCAGTTGTAATTCTCCTGCAGTTTGTAGGGGAAAGGAGGCCTGACGCGCAGCGACAGTCACATAGAGGGCGTGTTCGACAGCCGGAAACGTCGAGGAACGTTAATCGCGGCCGCAAAATAACAACGCGATCGGCGGTTGATAGCGATTGTCCCGATTATCCGGCTGTGATTACCAAAGCGAATCGATCGCGTACCAGTGCCATCAGTTAACTAATCGCTACTGGCCTCGCCCGTATCGATCAACGGACCAGTGGAATCGCCGATACCACCCTTGAGCTGTTCGTTCGATTTGGAAGGTGCCACCGATTCCTCGGCGGCCGCCGCTTCATGTTCTGCACGCAAAGCTTCGATGTCGCCCGAACGACGTGAAAGACCAATCTTACGCTCTTCCACATCAACCCGCAGGATACGCACTTCAATTTCCTCGCCTTCCTTGACGACTGTTTCAGGATTTTCAACCTTTTCATCCGATAGTTCGGAGATGTGCAGCAAACCCTCTAGGCCGTTTTCCAGGCCCACAAAAACCCCAAAGTTGGTGAGTTTTGTGACTGTGCCCGTTACCGTCTGACCAGGCTCATACTTCTGGGGAATTTCAGTCTCCCAAGGATCATCGCTCAGTTGTTTGATTCCTAAGGCGATCCGACGACGTTGCTGGTCCACTGAAAGCACTTTGCATTCGATCTCTTGGCCCTTTTCAAGTACTTCACTCGGGTGGCTTACCTTCCGCGTCCACGACATGTCACTCACATGGAGAAGTCCGTCAATCCCTTCCTCTATCTCGATAAACGCTCCATAGTTAGTAAGATTCCGCACACGACCTTTGATCAGGCTATCAGGCGGATAATTATCGGCCACCTTATCCCACGGGTTTGCCTGTGTCTGCTTCATGCCGAGCGAAATTTCTTGTTTCTCTTCGTTGATTCCCAGCACAACCACCTCAATCGTTTCACCGATTGAGACCAATTCGTTCGGATGGTTAATCCGACGGGTCCACGACATCTCGCTGATATGTACCAAACCTTCGATTCCATCCTCTAGTTTTACAAAAGCTCCGTAACTCATCACGTTAACCACGGTTCCTTCGATGACGCCATTGACCGGGTATTTTTTAGCCACATTTTCCCACGGACTCGATGTCTTCTGCTTGAGACCCAGTGCAATTTTTTCCTTTTCATAATCAATGTTCAGAATCTGCACTTCAATTTCTTGATCGATAGCGGTCATTTCGGATGGATGTCCAATCCGACCCCAACTCATATCGGTAATGTGCAACAGCCCGTCGAGTCCACCAAGATCCACAAACGCACCGAAGTCGGCAATATTTTTGACGACACCTTTTCGCAGTTGACCGATTTCCAACTCTTGCAGAAGTTTTGTTTTTTTCTCTTGGCGTTCATCTTCGATAAGCGATCGGCGCGAAACAACAATGTTGCGACGAGCATCATCAATTTTTAGCACCTTGCACTCGATCGACTTGCCAATGTATTCGCCAATATCTGCCGGACGGCGGATATCGACCTGACTTGCCGGAAGGAAAACGTTTACTCCAATGTCAACGAGCAGACCGCCTTTTATCTTGCGATTGACCATGCCACTGACGACATCTCCCTCGTTCACGGTGGACATTACTTTTTCCCACTCGCGAATGCGTTTGGCCTTGCGTTTACTCAATTGAAGCATGCCCTGGAAACCTTCATTAAGGCCCGAGACACCCTCAACATCCTCGATCAGGACATCGACCTGTTCTCCCACCACCGGTTCTTCATCATCTTCTTCCCATTCACTGCGAGGAATGATTCCTTCACTTTTATATCCGACATCAACCAGCACAAACTCAGAATCGACCCGAAGAATGTTTCCGGTGACAATTTGGTTGACATCCAGCTCGTCTCCGGGGGCAAAGAGCTCTTCTGTGCTCTGGTCGCCCATTGCGGTTTGAATTTCCGCGTCCCAATCTTCAATATCTGCGTCGATTCCTCGGATAAGATTTCGGTTGACCATGCCATGTGCTAAGGGGTTGCTTGCTGCCGAACACTGACTGAGCAGATTACTGCCCGTGAAAAAGAAGACAACAATAAGGAAAACGTGTCGGATCGCCCGACCTATTCACTGTGAAAGGCCATCGAACAAACGATCGACATAGGCGAATGATTCTAAAGCAAACCGGGGTTCGAGAAAACCCGCACTGGCCACTCCCGAGGCGGGCGGTTTTGAGGCAAGCGACAATCCACATTTCAACCGTGCCGCAATCGGGAGCTCAGCCGCCACTTCTCCAGCAATCCGCCTCGGCCGTTGCCCAACATGCTTGAAGATCAGCCTGCACGCGAGCAATCAGGGCCTTATCGTCCAATGCGGCAATCTCCTCCGGGCTTATTGGTTTACCCACGCGGATCTGGACCGTGGCCCTTCCCGGCGCTGAACGACTGCGGGGCCACGCACGATACGCACCAGCAATGCCAACCGGAAGCAGTTTGACACCGCCACGTCTGGCCAAAGCACAAAAACCGGGTTTCAATGCCCCCAACTGTCCGTCACGCGTTCTCGACCCCTCCGGAAATACAAGAACCATTTGACCATATTTCAGTCGTCGAAGCGTCTCTTTCATACCTGACAAACCGACCCCATCACGGTCAATGGGAATTGCCCCCAACGTGCGGATCAACCAACCGAGCGGTGGAAATTTGAATAACGTTTCGCGCGCCATGTAATTAAGTGGGCGACGAAAAAACATGCCAATCATTGGCGGGTCGAGATGGCTTTGATGGTTGGACACAACAAGCACCGGTCCCTCTTCAGGTTCATTTAGAATGCCTCGCAAACGAATTCGGAAAAAAAGTACACCTCCAAGTAGTAAAAGCGTTTGCATCAGTCGATAAAAAAGGTGGCTCGAAATCGATCGATCCATTTTTCAGCTCCCCTTCTCTGCTCGCCTGCTCGGCAAAATAATACTTGGCCCAATTTTATTTTTTCAACACAATCTTTTCCAGCAGCGCAATGACGTTTTCAATCGTCATTCCGTCAGTCACAACCTCCAACGCGTCGGCGGCTTTTTGCAAAGCGCCTACCGTCCGAGTTTCATCCTGTTTGTCCCGGATGTTCTGGGAGGCAAGAATTTCATCGATCGTAATTTCTTCTCCCAAAGCGGACCTCTCCGTGTGCCGTCGACGTGCTCTTTCCTCTGGCGAGGCAGTCAGAAATATTTTGAATTCAGCATCCGGAAATGCGACTGTTCCCTGATCGCGACCTTCGGTTACTACATTTTGACCGCGGGCAATCGCACGCTGTCGTTTAACCAGCCTGCTGCGCACGAGCGGATCATCCGCGAGAAAATGAATATTTCTTGTGACCTCGGCAGTGCGAATAAGGCTGGATACATCGTTGCCATTGATTAACACAGTATTACCTTGAACATCAATCTGAATGCCGTTGGTTACCATGATTCGCGATTTCTGTTCTTTCAGGTCTCCGGACTGCATAACGGCATAGGTGGCCGCGCGATACATCGCACCGGTATCGAGAAATAGATATCCCAGTCGAGCAGCCAAGCCACGAGCGACCGTGGATTTACCGGCGCCAGCTGGTCCATCTATCGTTACGATCATCGTACAAACTCCAATTCAAGGAGGCACAACTCACCCGGGCCCAATTCCAGCGTAACGCGATCATCCTGCACTACAGGCGATTCGATCAGCGAAAAGGTGAAATCAAGTTTACGGGCTGAGGCGATCGCGCGGCAGCAGCAAAGTGAGAGTCGGCTGCGACTACCGCCCGTTTCGAGCAACCGAAAACGAATCCGCATATTCTCTTCATCGGGTACAAAATCGACGTGGGTGACCATGACCTTGGGGTCACTCAAGTGCAATAACCAAGCCGACGAAGCCGTAGCCCGGCTACTTCCCTCCGCGATGCAGGGACAAGAATCAGTAAATGTACTCCAACTTGCCTCGGCCGGTGATGGAAGCTGGAGACCTAGTTGCCAACTGAATTGCCGCGAGGTTTCACCCGGAGGAATCAGAATTGTATCCAATTGGCCGGGTCCGACGAGCGTGTGATAGGGAATTCCCCCCGCCAAGAGTGTCAGCACCGAATCTCCCGAGCACAAATCTAGATAATCGGGTGATTCAATCCGAGATCGGAAGGATCGCTGTCGCACCAAGCCTACGCCTCGAAAAAGTTCGTCACCTGTCCAGGCAAAGCGGACCCCGTAGTACGACTGCCACGGATTACCTTGTGGCGGTTCTGCGGGATCCAACTCCAACTCGAACGCAATCAGCGGGCTACCGCGACTGATGCTAACCCGCTGTCGAAAACGGGCAACGGTCGTCTGCTCGGCATCGATCAGCCGACCCGTAATTGTCTGCCGTGCGCGGAAGGGGCCTTCGGTATTGGCTTCGATAGTTTCAGCGACCATATCGGAATAGCGTCCCTGCGATAATGTGCTCGGCGCGGACGACCGCTGTGCAATTCGCTGCGAAAGCAAGTTGCCGCGGCGTCCGGGCATATGCAGCGACTGCAATGCACCACTTTCGGCATGAAAGTGCGCCTCGCAAAATTCATTACGAAGCAAGTGCGCCTCAGCTAGAGGCTTACCGGTTGGTGACTGCCAAGACTTGCCATCGCCGACTACCCAAGCGAAACCCATGGCCGGAACTTCGACGACCGCTTGACGGCGTCCGTCGGCTTCGGCCGCCGCCTTGACCACATCTCCCAACCTTGGCATCTGGTCACAAGAAAGATCAACCACCGTCGTATTCACTTGGGAGGAGGGGTTCAAAAGCAACACACCCTTCATCGCATCATCATTTTGACCAGGTAACGCTTGAAATAAGGTTTCGAAAATCGACTCAGTCCCATCCTCTCCATCCGCTGCCATGTCGCCCGAGACACATGCCGCGAGCAGATCGAGCCCTCCCCTGGCACGTAGCTTGGCTTGCGCGCGATGATTCGCAACCATCGGGCTGACCGAGGCGGCTCCAGCTGCGGCGGCCTGTCTGAGATAAGGCGTGCGATAATCATCGGCATCAAATTGGGTCGGACCGGTCATCAACTCGGCATCGCGAAAGCAAGCTTCGAGTCCGACAAATTTGCCAAGCACCGAACCGAAGGACGCAATGCGTTTGAGCCGCTGATACCAGGGGCTTGTATGACCCGGGTAGTGGGCAAAACCGATAGCCGCCACATGATCGTGATCCATCGCTTCACCAAGCTCACGCGGCAATCGCAGCACACTTTCCGGATCAACCGCGCTCATCGGCAAGCGGGCCAGTGCCGTAATGCTCGACCCATCGATACTCTGCCACGAGATGGCACCATGGTAACTCTCAGGACACCGAGTGCCATCAAGGGATTGATGCAGCGCACCGATGTAGCCGAGTTTATGGAGCACTTGTGGCATTTGTGGGTGCAACCCGAAATTTCGCCTTCCGTAGATCTTGGGATGCTCACCAAGGATTGCATCATAAACAGCATGGCCGCGATTGAATTCGGCAACCAGCTGCTCGGCTGAGAAAATGCCGAGTGGTGCCTGTTCATCATACTCGCCCCCGACAAGGCAAAGTCGGTCTGACGCGATCGCATCTTTTAGTGTGCCTATCAGCGCCGGTTCTTCGCCGATGACGCGTTGCAACTGATCGGCTGTGATCATCAAATTAATTGGTGAGGTATCGCTCAACGCACGGACAAGTGCCCTGGCAGGGGTCGTGGGTGCGATGAGCGTCAGATCAAAAAGAAACGTATCGACCGGATAA
>DLCF01000095.1:865-8499 GCA_002480485.1 Planctomycetaceae bacterium UBA7805 | reverse complement strand
GTCGGATCGCAGACACAGAGACTTCAGCACGACGTCATCCATCAGCTAAAAATGATAAGCAAATCCCTGCAGCGAGATCCGGGTACCGAGGATTCGGGGACCCAGGGAGGTGGTGGAGGGGGAGGCCAGGGGAGCGGTGCCGAGCAGAAAAGCGGCGAGCGCTCACTTGCCGAGATCAGATTGTTGAAGTTAATCCAAGTGGATTTGAATCGCCGCATCGCATCGATCCAGATGGAGATGGAACAGGCTGACTCGGCGGGCAGCGATTTGCAACCATTTATAAAACAGTTGCAAGAGCTCGGACCGGAACAGGCGAAGCTTGCAATCTGGACACTTGGATTACTCCGAGATAACGCCTCTGGCAGCAAGCAACAGCAGGGGAAGGCGCTGGCACCGAAAAGGACAGAGTTATGAATTGGATTGACAAACTTCCGCTGCCGTTGATCGCGTTACTTTGCGTGACGGCACCCGGAGTTGAGCGATCAACACGGGCAGCGGAGCCGGCTGTCAAGGCTGTGGCCACCGAAGGTGATCCGATTGTCTCTATTGGAAAAAATATGTCTGCACTCGCAACAAGATTGAACGAATCAACGGCAAATGCGGATCCCGAACGTGACCGGTTGCAGCGACAGATAATAGACCAACTAGACACCCTCCTGAAAAAACTGGAAAACGATTCGCAAGGACAACCCTCCGCCGGTACTTCCTCCGGTGGCGGAGCGAGCCAACAGGACAAGCGGACCCGCATCGGCCAGGAAACTTCCGTAACGGCTGATTCCAAAAAAAGTGATCCGGGCGAATCAAACCGGAGCGATTCTCGGCAGAGCAGTCAACGCCTGGGAAAATCAGCACCCAGGGTAAACCTTGCGGAATTACTAAAAGTTGTGAAGCAAGTATGGGGCCATCTTCCCGAAAAAGAACGCGAACGGCTGCGACAGCTATCCGGCGATCGAGTGCTACCTGGACATGATCTGGCGGTTGAAAAATATTTTCGCTCGCTTGCCGACGAATCGCAACGCGAGGATGTACAACCATGAAATCAATAAGAGAAATGGATTTTTCGCGTCGCATTTTTCTGCAAGGCGGCATGCTCAGTAGCTTAGGGCTGTTCTCGCCGGCTTTGCTTTCGGGGAAAGAAGTGCATCCGCTGAATGATTTTGTAACGCCAGCAACTGATCGTTCGATCGGAAAGGGCCTCCGGTACCTGGCGGGCCAACAAACCGAGGATGGCGCGTTCGGCACTAACGGTTACCAGCGCAACGTGGCCATCTGCGCGCTCTCCGGCATGGCGTTTATGGCAAGTGGCAGCACCCCGGGTCGCGGGCCGTTTGGCAAACAGCTCGATCGATGTGTCGATTACCTGCTGCAAAACACTCAACAGAACGGTTTTATCTGTGATGCTCCAGCGAGCAGTCACGGGCCTATGTATGGCCATGGTTTTGCAACACTTTTCCTGGCGCAAGCATATGGCATGTCGGGCCATCCGCAATTACGTGAAAAACTGTCCTTGGCTGTCAAATTGATTTGCAGTACCCAGAATCCGGAAGGGGGTTGGCGTTATCAGCCGCAACCGACGGAGGCCGATATTTCGGTTACGGTATGCCAAATGATGGCACTTCGATCTGCACGCAACGCCGGACTGCACATTCCCAATCAAATCGTTGATCGCTGTATCGATTATGTTCGAAAAAGTCAGAACAGTGATGGCGGATTCCGCTACATGCTTGCCGGTGGGCCAAGCGATTTTCCACGATCTGCAGCTGGGTTGGTGGCTCTTTTCAGTGCGGGAGTGTATGAGGGCGATTCGATTGATCGAGGACTTTTATACCTCTCGCGATTCACTCCCCGTCGTCGTCGCTTTGTGCGTACAAGTCACTATTTTTATGGCCATTACTACGCCGCTCAGGCGATGTGGCAAGCGGGAGATGCAACTTGGGCTGCATGGTACCCAGCCATCCGAGATGAATTACTGCAGATGCAGAAACCGGATGGCTCCTGGGCAGATGCGATCTGTTCAGAATACGGAACCGCCATGGCCTGCGTTATTCTGCAGTTGCCGAACAATAATCTGCCAATTTTCCAACGCTGAACGTTTTCAATGGACAAGCATACTCGGTATCGCGTCACGAAACGTTTACCCTTTACTAAGGTGCGGTGGACCCTGTGCCTAGCGTACTTTCTGGTGCCATGCTGTTTGTTATTTCTGATACGTGTGCTCGAGGCAGACCAGCCCTCCACGTTGATCCCAGTGGAAGGAAAGCCCAAGAAAATCCGGTTGATCGGATGCACCTCGCAGGGCAAATGGAGATTTGAGCAGAATGGAAAAATCACCAGCCTCGAAGCAAATGATTTTATCCGCTGGGGACATCCGGCAAGCAGACTCAACGGTCCTCTCATGTATTTGACCGATGGCAGTTGCCTCGTCGCGGATCAATCCTTTACGCGACTGCAAATTACAGAAGATGAAGTTCGCTTCGACTCTAGCACTGTTGGAGATAACCGGCGGCTTCCTCTGACACATGTGGAAGCGATCATCCTCAAGCCTCATGCCAAGAATCGCTTGCGAGATTTGTGGATGCAACCTCTAAGGGATGCAACTAGAAAAAGCGATGTGGTGCTGCTGAATAACGGCGATCTTTTGGAAGGCACCGTAATCGCGCTTGACGACGAAGTGTTGCAGTTGCTCAGCGGCACAGAAGAGACGCTACAGATTCCCCGCGACAATCTCAAAGCAATATTATTCCAACCGGAGCTTCTGGAACGGCCAGTACCTATCGAGCAGTTGCTTCTGATCCAGCTGGCCGACGGGTCGAGCCTTCGGGCAGCCTCCTGGAGAGGACAACTCGCGAACATCGAAGTGCGGACAGCAGGGGAAGCCGAATCGCTCGCCTTTAAGATTCCGTGGCCAAAAGATTCGGTTGTGCAGAAACCGATCGTTGGACTGCTACCAATCGGTTATAGCGCGGTATTTCTTTCTGATATCGAAGAAGCAAAGTACAAACATCAGCCTTATCTATCGCTTGAGTGGCCTTTTCGGCGAGATCGCAATGTCATGGGTGCACGCTTGCAAACTCAAAACAAGCTCTATGAAAAAGGGATCGGCATGCATGCGGATGCAGAGCTGATCTTCAAGTTGCAACAATCTTTCAAGCGATTTGACGGTGCTGTTGGCATCGATGACAGCGCCGAAGGGCAGGGGAGTGTCCGTTTTGAGGTGAGTGTCCAACCAGCGGGCGGTGATTGGCGAACAGCGTTCACGAGCGGCGTCCTGCGCGGCGGTGATACGCCCGAATCATTTTCGATCGACCTGCGGGGAATTGATGCCATTCGCCTTAAGACTGACCATGCCACCGGCGGGGCGGTTGCCGATCGGGCAAACTGGCTCGATGCCCGGCTACAACGCGTTGACGATTGAGTAACGCAAACCGTTTTCAAGCGCCATATTTCCCCATGCGACCGGCGTGAGCAAGTGCGAGGGGCATCAGATATTTGGCCTCGAAATGTCCCAGTCCACCTGAAATACAGTCTGCCTCCCCGAAACTCGTGCAGCGATCGGGCCGACACTCAGCGGAGGCGATGAGCGTCGGCACTGGGTGCCAACTATGAGCTTTTAACAAACTGGGAGTGCTATGATCTCCCGTCACGATAATGACCGTTGGATCCAATGCCATCACTTGCGGCAGGGCAGAATCAAACTCTTCAATCCTTTTCACCTTGCCGGGAAAATCACCATCTTCACCCGTGCTATCCGTGTATTTGAAATGGATAAAAAAGAAGTCGTACTTATCCCAATGAGTTTTTAAAATTTCCATTTGCTGATTGAGCGTTTTGGCGTCTCCCACAACATCCATGCCGACGAGTTTTGCCAGGCCCTTGTACATCGGATAAACCGCAATGGCAGCAGCACGCAGGCCATACACCTCGTCAAACGAAGGCAAACTAGGACTTTCAGAAAAACCTCGCATGGAAAATGCGTTGGCTGCTGATTGGTCTTTCAACAGTGCGGCTCCCTGACGGGCAAACTCAGCGGCAACCTCTGCTGTGCGGCGACTTGCATCATTTTGAGGAATCGGATCCAGTAACGGCACGCCGGTTGTCTGCGGGTCGGTGTCGGCAACATCGCCTCCGAGTCCATCACCTCGTAGCACGACAACAAAACGGTGTTCTTTCACCGGCTCAACAAAGACTTCAATACCCGGGAGCGAAACTTCGCGAAGGCGAACCGCCAGCGGTGCACTCTGCTCAGTGGCAATCCTCCCGGCGCGGCGATCGGTGATTTTGCCCTCGCCATCGAGCGTGCAAAAATTGCAGCGAATAGCAACATCGTTTGGCCCCAGATGGAAGCCGATACCCGTCGCCTCCAACGCTCCCCGGCCGATGAGGTACTGCAGGGGGTCGTAACCGAAAAGTCCTAGGTGCCCTGGGCCGCTACCTGGACTGATTCCGGGTTTCACCGGAATGCTCAGTCCGCAAGTGCCACGACTAACCAGCGCGTCAAGGTGTGGAGTTTTCGCAGTCTCCAGTTCGGTCTGCCCCTGCGAATCCATTGGCAAACCTCCCAGACCATCCGCTACCAACATCACAACTTTATTTTCATTCCGGACGTTGAGTTCCCGAGTCAACTGATGCATATCCATATTTGTATCCCTATCCAAGTGGCTCACCCGATTTGAATTTTTAATAGTAAAAAGAGTGGCCACGAGGTCCGAGTAATTGAAATTTGTGACCACTATAATCTGCAACCAATAGCATGTCTTGCAGCGTTGTCCGATCCGAAGCGATCAAATCTCTGTTTTGAGTCTTACTTGAATCTCATTTCCTTCAAGACGCACCTCATGCGAGGCAACGTGCAATTTTGGGTTGTCGACCCAGTTTCCACTACAAACGTCGAATCGCCAGGCATGCCAGGGGCAACTAACAACCGTTCCCTCTAAAGCACCACTTCCCAACGACGCTCCCATGTGCGGACAAAGATCGTCGATTGCGCGATATCCGTCAATCGTATGAAACAGTGCAACCAGTCGATCGTCGACCGAAAACGTGGCACCGGTTCCCTCCGGTACATCTCCCTCTCGGGCAATGGTCACAAATCCATCCATCGTAAAGGCTCCCGGTCGCTGTCGAGGTGCCCTGATTTTATCGGGAAAATCCCATCGGCCACAAGTAACCATCAACAGGGACGACAAGGAATTTGCAATGCGTTGCCGCAACATGAACCACTCACACATCGATTAATTTTTACCGCCGTGATTGATACCGAGAACACAAAACTACCCTACAGCGTTCAGTTCCAATCTGGCATAATTGCAATCAAAGGCCACGCTTTGAAATCACTTGTTTTGGGGCGGTTGCATCTGGAGAGGCAGGTAGCACGTGGAAAAACGAGGATCGCAACTCAAAGCTTATCTAGAGCACCACATTTTTCCGGATGTGCAGTCACCCATGCAATATCTGGGAGGCGAACTCCACAGCGTATGCAAAGACCACGATTGCACCAGGGGAAAACTCTGTTTCGGTTTCCCTGACACCTATGCGATCGGCATGAGTCACCATGGTCTGCAGATTCTTTATTCGCTCATGAACGCCAGAAAAGATTGGCTTTGCGAGCGAGTCTTCGCTCCGCAAGTCGATATGGAGCAAGCGCTCAGACGCGAGAATCTGCCATTATTCAGCCTTGAATCCTTTACGCCACTCTGTGAGTTTGATGTATTTGCCGTAACACTGCAGTATGAAGTTTGCTATACCAATTTGCTCACCATGTTGGATCTGGGTAACATTCCACTGCATGCGATTAATCGCACGCTCGGCGATCCCTTGGTTGTCGCCGGGGGACCGTGCACCCAAAATCCAGAACCGATTGCTCCTTTCATCGACATTGCCGTCACCGGCGATGGAGAACCTTCGCTTCCTGAAATCTGTGATCGCTGGTTGCAGCGGAAAGAAGAGATGACCCGCACCCAAGGCATCCTCACCGGGGCAGCGGGCCAAAAACAACGAGAACAAATATTAGCCGATTTGGCCCGGGAGTTACCATATGCTTACGTACCTAGATTTTATTCTCCTGAATACCATGACGATGGTCGCTACGCGAAGCTGAATCGGGCCACTCCCGAAATACCAGAAACTATCCAGCCATCGGTAATCTCCGACCTCGATTCGATTCCACTGCCAATCCAACCGATTGTCCCCTTCATCGAGTGCATCCATGATCGCATTGCGATTGAAATCATGCGGGGCTGCCCCTGGCAGTGCCGGTTCTGCCAAAGCACCGTGATTAAGCGGCCTTTGCGAATCCGTAGCGTGGACACAATTGTAAATGCTGCTGTCGAGTCGTATCACAACACGGGATTTAATGAAATTTCCCTGCTATCGCTCTCCACCAGCGATTACCCGCACTTTGAAGCGTTAGTTCAGCGGATGCAGGAGGTATTTCGCCCCCTCGGTGTTAATGTTTCTGTGCCCAGCTTAAGGGTTAATGACCAACTCAAAAGCGTCGCTGCATTGCTTCCGGCCGGGAGGCGAAAAAGCCTTACTCTGGCTCCAGAGGTTGCCCGTGATGACATGCGGGAGCAAGTCAAAAAAAGGATCAAAAATCAGGATCTTTATGACGGCTGTCGCGTTGCATTTGAAAATGGTTACACGCAGGTCAAACTCTATTTCATGTGTGGGCTTCCGGGCGAGCGGGCGGTAGACCTAGACGGCATCGTCGATATGGCCGAGACGATTGCTCGGATCGGCAAAGAGACCACCGGGCGTTACCCCAAAGTGACCGCAAGTGTGTCGAACTTTGTGCCCAAAGCTCATACACCTTATCAGTGGAACGGTATGCAGAATGCCGAGTATTTCCGGTGGGCACACCAGTACCTTTACAGCCGTCGCCGTCTCCGTGCAGTTCATATTAAATGCCATCACATTGAAACCAGCTTGCTTGAAGGTGCGTTGAGTCGTGGCGACCGTCGCATGTCTCGAGCGATTGAAATAGCCTGGCGAAATGGCAGTCGACTCGATAGCTGGCAGGAGCATATGAACGCCGCGCGATGGTGGTCGGCCATGGAAGAAGCAGGAATTGATATTAATCGCGCGATACATGCCCCCTACGAACTATCGGATCGACTCCCTTGGGATCACGTTAACGTAAAATATGGCAGGGATTTTTTGGAAAAAGAACAGCGGCGTGCAACAGTTCAACTAGATTCCATGGCAGAGGCACTTTGAGTCGCATAAAATTAAACCGAACCCTTGATCAGGCTATGAACCGGAAATTACGTAACTCTGACCCCGCGGAAAAAACATCGGAAATTTCGCTAGCGGAATTCCAGCAAGTGATCCGTAGAATGTATCATGAAAAAGATGCGGAACGTGGGATTGATGGCACTTTTATGTGGCTCGCAGAGGAATTTGGAGAACTTGCTGCAGCGCTTCGAGGTGGTAACAAGAAGGAGCAGCAAGAAGAGTTTGCGGATGTACTCGCGTGGTTAGCCACGATCGCGAACATTGCAGACATTGATCTGACGGAGGCAATCCGCACAAAGTATGGCTCGGGATGTCCCGGTTGCGGACGGCTTGTTTGCGATTGTTCTGATAGTGAAAAACCTTGAAATTCAACTCATGATTCGAATTCCTTGGATCCTGGC
>DLCF01000095.1:0-479 GCA_002480485.1 Planctomycetaceae bacterium UBA7805 | reverse complement strand
GCGGGGATGGCGGCGGAATCCGGGCACAGGACTTCCGCATCGGTTTCGCGGGACATTATAAACTGGGCCATTGGACTCCCGCCTTCATCGCACTTGACGCGCCAGTTGGCACCGAACTCACTCTGCGGTTGACAGTGCCTGATGGGGACGGAGTGCCGACGACAACACGTGTCCAGCACATCGTGCCACCACATCCACAGAATACTTTCACAACCGTAGAATTGCTGTGTAAAGTGGGGCGGCCCAAAGGGGAAATCCAACTTGAGATACTCCGGGGAGACCGCCGCCTGTTACGTGAGCAATATCGCATAGAAGAAACTGGCCATAAACCGTTTGCATCCACCACCGAAATGATTTTGAGCCTGGGAGCCGCGGCTAATGTTCAGGCTGCGAGCAAACAGGTGAGCCAATCGGGGGAATCGCGGAGAATCATTGTCGAAATAGACAATCTAGATCAACTACCGACTCAGTCACTCGGC
>DLCF01000061.1 GCA_002480485.1 Planctomycetaceae bacterium UBA7805 | reverse complement strand
AATTTTATGATCCAAACCGGATGTCCGCAGGGCACCGGCACCGGCGGACCCGGTTACCAATTTGAGGACGAATTTGACGATTCGTTGCGACACGACCGCGCTGGCATTCTTTCGATGGCCAATGCAGGTCCCAACACAAACGGATCACAATTTTTTATTACGCACGGACCGACGCCACACCTCGACCAGAAGCACTCCGTGTTCGGGGTTGTGCTGGAGGGACAGGACGTGGTCGATGCGATTGAGCAGGGCGATACGATGGAGCAGGTTTCAGTTGCCGATGAATCTTAATCAGGTCTGACGCTGTGATCTACTTTCATATGAAGCGCCCCTTGCTGGGCTCATAGTAGCTGTTACGATACTCGGTCTCGAGTCACGGTGTAGATGCAGAGGTGCGGCAGGGCCCCCTTAGCTCAATTGGCAGAGCAACTGACTCTTAATCAGTAGGTTCTAGGTTCGAGTCCTAGAGGGGGCACTTTCTTCGCCCGCCCGACCAGCCAGTGTTTCCGCGCTGAAATCGATGGTCTGAATTCAGGCCACACCGTGAACGCATCTGACCGTAAAGATACGAACTATTCTCTGCTTGCGGCCCATAGAGTGCTAATTTTCAGGGACTAGAGGTCCGTAATTTAATCTGCATTCCGGAAATAATTTATCGGCTGTCTTGGGTATCGGTTAACGACTGCGAATTCGGAAAAATCCGAGTACCGATAATCCGGTTAGAAGTAGGACAGCAGTTGCTGGCTCGGGAACGCTAGTGTGTGATGAATCACAGGCGATGGTGACCGATTGAAGCGAATGATATCCGTATTGCAGGTTGTCTAACATCACTTGTGCACCGCCAGATTCTAGATGGTTGTAGCTTCCCAGTAGAATCGACTGCCCGTTTTCGAAACGGTACAGGGATTGGCTGTCAATGTTTGGGTCGAGAACAAATTCAAATGTCTGCACGAAGGGTGTGCCCATCTCCATTAGAGACGAAACTTTGAGCGAATGTATACGAAGCGGGGTATCCGCACTATTCGAAAAGTCGAGGGTGATCTTTTGAGGTGTAGCAGAACCGAGTGACGAGTTATTGACCCCAAGATTCCCTAAGCCATTTGTAAAATCGAGAACGCCCAGATTGGTCGAAATATCGACGTTAACCTCATCTGTGTGACCAACCGAGGTGTAACTTCCCGCATTCAGTCCGCCAAGGGTGGCGATCAAGAAGGCATCATTGCCGTTAAAATCAAAGCTGTGCAGTTCCATCGCACCGGTTTCGCTCGCGTTCGAGCAGAGTCCGAAAAGAAATAGGAGGCAGAATGAGTGTCGCATCAGTTTTCCAGGTTCTTTGTTTGAAAGGGCCGCAAGATCGATGAGTGAAAATGGTCGAAGCGATCTTTTGCAGGACAAAAAAATTTAAAAATGTCGTAATTTTTTGGAAAACGGCGAAAATCAACGGTAATGAGCCACATCGTGGTCTCTGCTGCTGGCTCGGGTGGCAGCAAAATCGCTCGATGGATTGTGTAGGTTTGCTTGCAATGGACGGGTCCCAGCCCAGGCGATTTAAGGGGCAAGCCCTGCAAAAACGACCTGAATCACTTACACTGGAGGCAGGGGATTCGTCGAATTGGAGTACAAAATGCAAACCAGAATACAGATGGTCCGAAGGCTAAATATCGCGTCGCGATCAGGTTTCACTCTGGTTGAATTGCTGGTCGTGATCGCAATCATCGGCATTCTGGTCAGCCTACTTCTTCCGGCACTTTCGTCCGTGCGAGAAGCCGCTCGTGGTGCGGCATGTAAAAGCAATTTGAAGCAGATCGGCCTGGCAGTGAAAATGTACGAAGCAACAAATCGTTGTTATCCCGCCAGCTTCGATTTTGATACGACTGTGCCACTAGCTGAAATTCTGGAGGGGGAAAATAACGGATCGTGGTCGATTCATGGCCGTCTACTGCCGTATATGGATATGGATTGGGCTCAGAATATGGTGGATCTTGATAAAGGTTATTCTGAGGATGTGAACATGAAAACAGGAATTCCGATGATGCGTGTGCCGGGTTATTTGTGCGCCAGTGAAGAATTTGATCAGGTGCGGACCAAAAATGGGGAGCCTTACATCTACCCGCAAAATTACGGATTCAATTTTGGTAGCTGGCTTGTCTATGACTCCGGTACGGGCACCGGAGGCGATGGCGCGTTCTTCCCGAACAGTCGGTTGCGAACGAAAAACTTCACCGACGGTGAATCGCGAACACTTTGTGCCGCCGATGTAAAAGCTTATACCTCTTATACGCGGAATACTGGTGATCCCGGTGACGTGCCCACGACCGTTGCCGAATTGAGCAGCATGGCGCAAAAGGCAACAGGAAAAAACATAAAACTCGGTCCCACAACTAATCAAAATACCGGACATACCGAGTGGTGTGATGGCCGCGTCCACCACAGCGGGATAACCACCGTGTTTACACCCAATACCTTCGTGGCCCACGAGTCGGGTGGCAGAACTTACGACATCGACTTCAGCTCAGGGCAGGAGGGAAAATGGGATCAATATCCGGTCACTAAGGCCGCCATTACCTCTCGAAGCTACCACCCGGGCAATGTGAATGTGCTGATGATGGATGGCTCGGTGAAGGCCGTGGAGGATGACATTGAGCCGGCTGTCTGGAAGCAGATGGGTACCCGCAGCGGCGACGGGTAGCAAGGTACTCACCTTGGGCATCTCGACACGTGACGGAGGCAATGAATTTAGCTTAAAATTTCTGGAATCAAGCGGCCACCCACGTCAGTCAGCCGAAAATCACGACTGCTGTAGTGATAAGTAAGCTTCGTGTGATCAATTCCCAGCAGGTGCAGAATGTTGGCGTGCAAGTCGTTCACGTTCACCTTGTTCTCGATTGCACGATAGCCCCAGGCATCCGTCGCACCATAGGTCATCCCGCCGCGAATTCCGCCCCCTGCCATCCACATACTGAATCCCTGGGGATTGTGATCGCGACCGTCCTTTCCTTGGGCAAACGGCGTACGGCCAAATTCACTCGTAAAGACTAACAGCGTAGTTTCCAATAAACCACGTTGTTTCAGATCCTTGATCAAACCAGCAATCGGTTGATCGACAGCCCGTGCATTTTTGGGGTGCCCTGTTCGCAGATTTCCGTGTTGATCCCAGCGATCGACTCCATCCTGTTTGCAAATTGTCAATTCAATAAAACGAACGCCGCGCTCAACCATCCGTCGCGCGAGTAGACACTGTGTCCCGTATGCGCTTGTCGGTTGAAATTTGGAGTCAATTCCGTAGAGTCGCTTCGTCTCCTCGGTCTCACGCGAGAGATCCATTGCTTCGGGAACCGCCATTTGCATCCGGAACGCTAATTCGTAGTTGGCAATGGCTGCCTCAATTTCGCGTTCCCGGTCGGTTTCAGCGAGCAGCTGCTCGTCAAATTGTTTCAGGTAGCCGAGTTTTTTTTCCTGCAGTGCTGCTGATTCCTCATGACGATTGAGGTTGCGGATCGCTGGTGGCGTGCTGGAGAAAACGGAACCCTGGTGTTGTGCGGGGAGAAAACCGTTTCCGAATGTCGTCAGCCCTCCGGGAGGCACTTGCCCACCATGCAGCACGACATAGCCGGGAAGATTCTGATTCATGCTTCCCAGCCCGTAGGAAACCCAAGACCCCATGCTCGGTCGTCCCCGAACGGCATATCCGCTATGCAATGCATAATTCGCGTTGGGGTGATCGGGAAGGAAAGCAGTCATGGAGCGAATGATACATAGGTCATCTGCGCACGTTCCCAAATGGGGAAACAGAGAACTCAACGCCAGGCCACTTTCACCGTGCTGCTGAAATTCCCAAGGGCTCGGCAATAAACCACCCTTGCTATTAAATACCGTGGGGTCGGTTTTGAAGGGTGCCTGTTGCCCGCGGTACTTTGCAAGGTGAGGTTTGGGATCAAAGCTGTCGACCTGCGACACCCCACCATCCATGTAAAGAAAGATTACGTTCTGCGCTCGGGGTCTGTGATGTGCCAACTGAGCCCCCGGTTTCATCTCATTTGCGGTCACCTGATCGCGGAGCAAAAGATCAGAAAGCGCTAAACCACCAAACCCCATCGATGCATGGCGGAGCAAATCCCGTCGAGAAACTCGTTGGCAGTTCATTTGGTAGGCCATCTTGATTGAATCGCAGTTTCGGTCAACGGATGAAAATAAATTCTTTGCGATTGAACATGAGGTGACAAAGATTTTGCCAGGCGAGTTTGGATTTCAAACTCTGATTTTGTTTACCAGCCGAATTGTCTGTAAAGAAGTTTAGCATATGCGTCGCAAGGTCGATCTCTTTGGCGTTGGCAGGTCGCGACAAGGCAATCCGATGCAGGCGATCTATACGTTGTTCTGTCGAGAGGTTCCCGTCACGCATAATTTGTTCGGCCCAACGTTCCGCTTGCTGAATGATAAACGGATCATTCAGTAGGGCAAGGCTTTGAGCGGGAACGTTTGTCACACCTCTTTTGCCGAGGGCAACTGCGGCCTGAGGCAGGTCAAAGGCCAGCAACAGCGGTGGTAAGTAGTTACGACGCATTTCTTGGTATACCGCCCGACGTCTATCGCCATCGAGGGGCCCACTGGCGAGCGGGCGAGCGCGACTCGGGGGCATTTGACCAAGATGCAGCGGCACGCCTGGGCCGTACATCTGCGCGTTAAGTGATCCGGAGGTTGCCAACACCGCATCTCGAATCGCTTCGGCCGGCAATCGACGCACATTTGCATGCTGTAGCAACACGTTATCGGGATCCAAGTCGAGTGATTTTGCGGATGCTTGAGTTGACATCTGATACGTGCTGGAAAGAACAACTTTGCGAATTAATGATTTGCGTGACCATCCATTGTCGACGAAATCTTCGGCTAGCCGATCCAGAAGTTCGGGGTGGCTCGGCAGATTACCCTTTACGCCAAAATTATCCACGCTTTCCACAAGACCGCGTCCGAACAGTCGATACCAGATACGATTGACCTCGACACGGGCGGTGAGAGGCATGCCCGCCGCCAGGGCTGCGTCCGCCCATTCCTTCCGACCACTTCCCCAGACGGTGAACGGTCTCGGGGCGAATGCGTCAAGAAAGTGACGCTTGGCCGGCGCTTTGCTAGGTGCTGCCGGATTGCCGCGTATGTGCATCGCCTCGTCTTCGCCTGGTCCGTCGGTCAGTGAACGTGCATAGATCGGCGGGGGGATACTATGCATGCGTTGCCGGTGGTGTTCAACGCGTTCTCTGAGGGGTGTTTCTTGCCCGACTTTCACCTCCCACAATCCGCCGGTGGCAAACAACGCCGCAAGAATTTCCTCACCTTCACGATTCACTGTCCCATTCTTCCAGTCGGCAATCAGCTGGTTGATTCGCTCGGAGAAAAAAACGGTTGCAGCCACAAGACTCTCCGGCGACTCACCCGAAATCTTCCAGGCAGCGATCGTGGGACTTTTTGAATTATTCTCATCCGGTGATCCGAATATGATTCGATCTACAGCCAGATAACTATCCTCCTCATGTCTCCACTGATGCTGTTTTCGCGAAACAAATTGCATCTGGTCGCCGTTCTGCAGCAGTTCCAGATATGCCCGTTTGCCTTGCCAGAGTCGCGTGTCAAAGGAAACCCAATGCCAGCCATCTTGTTGGATCGGAATATCAAGGCTCGTCGTGGTGGGACCTTGCCCGACCATCTCGTAATGTTGGACATAAAGGCGAACACGACCATGACGTCCCTGCACACGTAAACTTATTTTTTCAGGGAGTAGGAACGTCGGAGATTTGAGCGATCCTGCCAACCGAGATGTCAGATCACCTGCTGCCCAGCTCGCACCCACCAAGGCATTAATCAGCACATCCCCGCTTGGCGAGATTACCATTGTACCGGGTGGTCGTCGCTGGAGATCAAATCCATGGCCGGAGGAAAACCAAGAATCAGGTGTTACGGGTGCGGGTGTACCACTTGATTGCTGAGTAGTCTGAAGTTCCGATTCAGAAAGCTGTCGGAGTCGATTCCAAGCAGTCCGGCGGGCGTTAGCGTCCTCGGCAAGTAAGATGGCAGTAAGCGGATAGAGGGGATGACCCTGCTGCTGCCACGCCTCATTTCTTTTTAACTGCTCACACAATACGGCTGACGTTGCTTCGTCCGTGGGATTGCGTTTTGTGTGCTCCCTTTCAATGTGTGCGAGAATGGCATCCTGCAGACCGACTTTTTGCTGTTGAAGTTCGTTTTTGAGTTGGTCGCATTGCTCCGCAGAGACAATGTTAGCGTAGTCGATCCGAGAGCTGGAAATAACTCCGTATAGGGAATAGTAATCCTGCATCGAGAGCGCATCGAATTTGTGGTCATGGCATCGACAGCAGGAGAGCGTCAGACCCAGAAATGCCTTGCTCGTGGTATCAATGATCGTGTCGAAGACCCGGGCTTCGTCTGCATGGATGTCAGCCGGTCCATGGTGGCCATCGGTTAGATAAACATATCCCGGGCCCATGACGGACTCATTGCAGCCTTCAAGCGGATCGATGCGCGGGGTTTCAATCAGATCACCGGCCAGCGCCTCGCGAAGGAACTGATCATATCCCACATCTGAATTGTACGCGCGAATCAGATAATCTCGGTAGCGAAATACAAACGGTGCGGAATAATCTTGCGCGAACGCCTTGGTCTCCCCGTAGCGAATGATATCCATCCAGTAGCGGGCCCAATGTTCGCCAAAGCGCGGCGAGGCAAGCAGTCGATCCACCACACGCTCGCGCGCGAGTGGTGATTGATCTTCCAGAAACCGCTCCATTTCATCCAGCGTCGGTGGCAGACCGGTCAGATCGAAGGTAACACGACGGAGCCACTGATTTCGATCGGCCTCCGCGGCTGGCTCAAGGCCAGCAGATTCGAGTTTTTCCAGAATCAGCGGATCAATAAATTCTTGAGGCCAACGGACGTCGCGAATCACTGGTGGACTGCCCCTTTCGAGCGGTTGCCAACACCAGTGACTCTCTTTCCGCTGTTGCACGGAAAATGTAACTTGATCATCTGTTGTCAAATCTGCATCTTCCACCGGCCATGGGGCACCCATCTGGACCCAGCGATTAAGCAACTGAATCTCATCGGCTGGTAACTTGGAATCCGGTGGCATTTCATACGTGCCGCCATAATGGATCGACTCAATCAGGAGGCTTTGCCCAGCGTTTCCCGGCACGATGACCGGACCTGTTTCCCCGCCGGAAAGCATGGCCTGCCGAGAGTCGAGACGTAATCCGCCCTCAATCGTCTCGGCCTGCTGGCTGTGACAGGCGTGACACCGATCGACCAGCAACGGTCGGATTTTCTTTTCGAAAAAAGCGATATCTTCCGCGGAAAAAGAAATTACAGCCTCGGGCTCTGTGGCAGATAAAAACAGAGGCGTAGCAAGGAAAAGTGCCGTTGCCACCACAGGTGCCAGTCGGTGCCGATCGGTCATGCCTGAAGACCTACGAAACAAGAAGGCAGGAGTCTGACTCGGAATCATCGCGAAAGGGCGTACGGCCCTAACCTTTACTACTTTAAAGCCAAGGGCCCCCGATGTCCATTGATTACCGCATATCCTGACCCGTCGATTCTGATGGTGGGGTCCGGTGGCGTTGCCAGTCGCCAAAGCGCGCGTGGAAATGCCCCCCAGAGGGGCAAAATGCCCCATTTTATTTTGCCGTCCATTTAAAAATCAGCCCTTTTTTCTCTAAATCCTTTGGCATGTTCATTGCGTATAGCAGGTCGGAGATGGCAGCAGTTCCGACCATGATGGGCGTCTGCTGTTGAAGATTTTAATGAACGGCGATCCCGCTTGAGTAAGTGAAACAATTCAGAGAATCGGAATAGATCATTGATCGGAAAGGTAAGTGAGATGTCGCACGCAACGGTAAATAACAATGTCACGCATGAACAAATCAATCAGATCAGTGAGCAGATTAAGACGCATAGCGAACCTTTTCGTCAATTGTTGGCTGAAGTTGGTCGGGTGATCGTGGGGCAGGAGCAACTCATGCATCGCATGCTCATCGGCCTGCTGGGTAATGGTCATTTATTGATCGAGGGTGTTCCTGGGTTGGCTAAAACGACTGCCGTCTCATCTCTTGCGAAAGGCATCAATACGGGCTTCCAGCGATTGCAATTCACCCCCGATCTGCTGCCGGCCGACCTGATTGGTACCCTGATTTACCGTCCGCAGGATCAGGATTTTGTGGTCCAAAAAGGCCCGATATTTTCGAACCTGATTCTAGCCGATGAAATCAATCGTGCTCCTGCAAAAGTTCAAAGTGCTCTGCTCGAGGCGATGCAAGAGCGTCAGGTAACGATTGGTGGCGAAACTCATCTTCTGGACGAGCCATTTTTAGTGATGGCGACCCAGAACCCCGTGGAGCAAGAGGGGACGTACCCATTGCCGGAGGCGCAGATGGACCGCTTTATGTTGAAAGTAATTGTCGGATACCCCAACCATAAGGAAGAACTGGAAATTCTAAAGCGAATGTCCAAAACCAAGGCATCCTATAACGTTCAATCGGTACTGGGTCCGGAGGACGTAGTCGATGCTCGCAAGCTAGTCGATCAAATCTATGTTGATGATCGGGTAAGCAATTACATTGTGGACCTGGTCATGGCAACGCGTGAGCCGGAAGATTACGGTGTCGAGGCGAAGCACTTGATTCAATACGGTGGCTCACCACGGGCGTCGATCAACCTGACGCTTGCAGCGAAGGCCAATGCTTTTCTTGCAGGTCGCGGATACGTGACGCCTCAGGACGTCAAAGATATTGCGTATGACGTTTTACGGCACCGGGTAATTCTGACCTATGAGGCCGAGGCGGAAGAAATCAGTTCGGTCGACGTTATCAAAAAAATTCTTGATGAGGTTCGAGTTCCCTGATTTCAACAAGCTGGTCCGAACGGGAAATGATAGGTCGTTGAAATGGGTTAAACGGTGGAGGCGTGAAGGCAATGATTCCTGCTGAGGTAATGAAAAAGATACGACGGATTCAGATCCGCACGTCGCATGTTGTGGATGATATGCTTGGTGGCCAATATCACTCGGCGTTCAAGGGACGTGGTATTGAGTTTGAGGAGGTACGACCATATCAAATCGGAGACGATGTCCGGGCCATTGATTGGAATGTCACGGCGCGTTGCGGAAGTCCTTTTATCAAACTCTTCCGCGAGGAACGTGAACTTACAGTGCATTTGATGGTCGACCTAAGCGCCTCGCAGTCGATTGGAACGCAATATCAATCAAAGCGTGAACTCGTGACCGAGTTGGGGGCGACGCTGGCCTTTTCAGCGATCAAAAACAACGACAAGGTCGGGCTCACATTATTCACTGATGGGATTGAAAAGGTGGTCCCTCCGGCCAAGGGAACCCGGCACGTGTTACGTGTTACTCGGGAGCTTCTTTACTGCGATCCCATTGGGCAGGGCACTGACATCGCCGCGGCCTTAGCGCATGTAAATCGCACTGCCAAGAGACGATCGGTGATCTTCTTGATCAGCGATTTTCAGGATCAAAACTATCGGCAGCCACTCCGGATTGCCCGACGAAAGCACGACATCATTCCGATCGTTGTCGATGATCAAATTGAAACTCAGGTGCCAAACGTCGGCTTGCTGGAGTTGCGGGATTCGGAGACCGGTGAAACAGTAATCTTTGATACCACAAGTCGCAAACAACGACGTGCGTATACCGATTTTGCAAATCGGCAGCATGACGAGAGAGAGCATCTATTCAGAGAACTCAGGATAGACCCGATTCATGTTCATACCGGTCAGGACATCATTGATCCGCTCCGGCGCTTTTTTCACAAGCGGGAGGTGCGACGATGAAAACGCAAGCTCGGTCACATTTCGGTCAAATTGACGCTAATCGGGCAGCCATGCGGTGTGTGGCATTTGCCTCATTACTTGCACTCGGCGGATTTGTCGTCAGCGGTTGCAACCGCTCACGGGAATTAAGTGATCCCGCAGCGGCACCCGTAATGCAAATCGTGCATCAAACAGAAAAATCTGGAGTGACGTTAACCAGTGCGGTAGATCACCGGGTTACTCAGGTGGCTCAACCAGTTCATTTGGAAATGACTGTTCAGGCACCAATCGGTGTGTCGGTAAATTTCCCGGACAACCTGACAACGCTCGGTCCCTTTCAGATTGTCGACATGCAACAGCAGTTCGATATACCACTGGGTGACAAACGACTCTGGAAGCGGATCTATACTCTCGAATCGCTTGTATCGGGCAAGAAGGAAATTCCACCTATCCAAATTTCTTTCGTCGATCGCCGTTCTGCAAAGCCACTAACTGAGCATGTCAGTTCTGCAGCTGTGGAACTGGAAATCACGAGTCTGTTGGAGGGGCAGGTTGATCCGACCCAGTTTCGTGACATCAAGGGTGCGGTGGTGCTGCAATCTGCAATCAAAGATTCGCACAACTGGAAAATCTATGGAATTTCTGCGGGGAGTATTGCGTTACTGGCCACGGTGGCATTGATTCTCTGGCATCGTCGTCAACGAAAACACACCCCTGCCGAACGGGCCCTCATTCAACTGGCACAATTGGAGCAGCGCGATCTGTTGAGGTCGGGAGAGACGCACACATTTTACTGTTGTCTCACGGACATAATTCGGCACTACATCGAAAATCGATATGGTTACCGAGCTCCGAAACAAACCACGTCGGAATTCCTGTCAGCGGTGCAGCGCGGAGACTTACTTTGTGACGAGCACCAAGCACCGCTGCAGGAGTTCCTTCAAGTTGCCGACATGGTCAAGTTTGCCTGCCATAGCCCTTCCCGTGATGAGGCGGCTACAGCAATCGGCAAGGCGCGACAGTTTGTCCACGATACCGATCGCAATGATGCAGCGAAGGAACAGAAGGAGCAGATAGCAGCATGATTTTTCAAACCGCAAATACTTGGTTTCTACTCCTGCTACTGCTACTTGTGCCGGCAGTATGGATGTTTGTGGCTCGCCGCAGCCGTTCGATCACCTTCAGTTCAGTCGCGGCTGCCTCGGCGACCGGTGCCACCTGGAAGACCAAAACCCGGTGGGTTCTTCCAACGCTCAGGTTGCTGGCGATTGGTCTGTTGATAATCAGTATCGCGCGTCCGCAGCTGGGGCGTAAAGTGACAACAGTCGACTCGGAGGGGATCGCCATTGAGTTGGTTGTGGATCGCTCGGGCAGTATGCAGGCGATGGATTTCGAAGTCGATGGCCAGCCGGTGGACCGATTGACTGCGGTTAAGGATGTGGCGGGAAAATTCGTCCATGGCGAGGGTACGCTGCCAGGACGATTTGCCGATCTCGTCGGCCTAGTCACCTTCGCTGGTCATGCCGATGGCGTTAGCCCACTCACACTGGATCATACGTACTTGACCTCTCGATTGCGACAAACAGACATTGTGAAAGATCAAAGTGAGGACGGTACCGCCATTGGTGATGCGGTCAGCCTCGCACTTGAAAAACTGCAGTCTCTTGATGGACGTAATCAGGAAAAGGTCGACTTGGTCAAAAGTAAAGTGGTAATTTTATTGACCGATGGTGAGAACAATGCAGGGGTTGTTGATCCACTCCAGGCTGCGGAGCTGGCCTCTACACTGGGTGTGAAGATTTACACTATTGGGGTGGGGACCACAGGTCGTGCACCAGTACCGGTGACGCACCCGTTGACAGGTCGAAAAAGCATTCAATGGGCAGAAGTTAATATTGACGAGGCCACGTTACAGAAAATTGCGGATACGACGGGGGGAAAATATTTTAGAGCCACCAACACGCAATCGCTCCGCGAAATTTATGCGGAGATCGACGCCTTGGAAAAAAGTCGAGTCGAGGAGCAACACTACGTCGACTATCGCGAGCTTGCTATTGAGCCGTTGGCAGCAGGATTTGTGACCGTTCCGCCACTGGTGCTTCTTGCACTTTTAGCCTTGGGTCTGCAATGCATTTTGGCCGCAACGATTTATCGGCAAGTCCCGTGATACCCATTTGCGGAAAGGAAAAAAGATGGAGATCCAGATCGGAAATTTAGGCAGCCTTTTTTGGGTTTGGGTTGTGGGCCTCGCCGTCATAGCCATGATTGTGGCTCTTTTCGCTCGTATGCGATCGATCAGGCGATTCGCAACCCCCAATCTCATTGCGAGGATATTGCCGGAGGCAAACTGGAGGCGGAGTGTGGTTAGAATTTTCTGCGTCACACTGGCCCTCCTGGCGATGCTGACAGCACTTGTCGATGTGCGGTGGGGTCGAAACTGGCGTGATGTGCCGCAAAAAGGGATCGAAGTCGTTTTTCTGCTTGATATTTCCCGATCGATGTTGGCCGAGGATATCCAACCGAACCGACTTGACCGAGCCAAGCAGCAAATTACAGACATGCTCGATGTTATGGAGGGAGATCGAGCTGGACTGGTCGTGTTCGCTGGTCGTGCAAAACAACAAATTCCCCTGACCAGTAATCACCACGATTTTAAATTAATGCTTGAGGAGGTGGGCCCGCATTGCCTGGAAAGGGGTGGGTCGCGTCTGGGCGATGCGATACGTGTGGCACGATCGTGCTTTTTAGATGAATCAGATGATCACAAGGCAATCGTAATCATCACCGACGGCGAGGATCACGAGAGTCAACCAGTGGAGGAGGCAGAGGATGCGTTTGCTTCTCAGGGCATCCGAACCTTTACAGTCGGTTTAGGCAGCATGCAAAAAGGGGCCAGGATCCCGGTTCGGCTGGCTAGTCAGAACCGCACCTATCTTGAGCACAATGGAGAGCAGGTCTGGTCCCGGATGAACGGAGAGGTTCTCAAGGAGGTGGCGCTGGCTGGTGAGGGTGCCTACATTCCGGCAGGTACTAAACAGGTGGCGATGGGAGATGTCTATCACTCTTATATTTCCTCCGTGGAGCAAACCGAATTCGAATCGGCCCGTATAAACAGTTACATTCCCCGTTACCCGTGGTTTGTCGGGTTAGCACTGTTGCTGCTTACGGTCGATACGCTCTGGATGGCTGGGATAGGGTCGCAGCCTTGGAGGGGAGGGCGGTTGTCATGATTCACAAACAACGTTTTTCAGCGATCGCTGCGGTGCTCACCTTTGCATTGCCCGCACTCGCGTTTCCCATGACCACGACTGCCACCGAATCGTCCGGCTCTGCTAACCAATTTGTCTCCGCAGATGCCGAGAGGCTAGATGGTGCAGATGGGGCCCCCGATTTTGAATCGATCTACAACCTGGGCGTTGCACAATATAGGGAAGGATCATATGCGGAGGCTCGTGAACTCTTTACACGTTCGACCGGTGTGGCGGATCGAACACTGGAAGCCAAGGCGCGTTTTAATTTAGCGAATTGTGATTATGCCGAGGCAGTTACCCTGCGACAGGAAAATCCCGAAGCGGCAATCGACAAGTTGGAGGCAGCCATTTCGCACTATCGTGGCGCGATCGAGGCCAATCCGCAAGATGCCGATGCACGCGCTAATGCGGAATTGGCCCAGTTATTGATCGATCAGATCCAGCAGGAGCAACAGCAGCAACAGGATCAGCAGCAGCAGGACGAGCAAAACCAG
>DLCF01000124.1 GCA_002480485.1 Planctomycetaceae bacterium UBA7805 | reverse complement strand
CAACGAGACAGGTGCTTTTTTTGATTCGCAGAACGCACCTTATCACCACATGCCCGACGAACAGGAGCTTTGCCAAACCGTAAGTCGGCTACTGGCAGAAGGGAAAGTGGTGGGCTGGATGCAGGGGCGGATGGAATTCGGTCCACGCGCGCTCGGAGGACGAAGTATTCTGGGCGATCCCCGAAGCCGGACTATGCAATCGGTAATGAACCGGAAAATTAAATTCCGTGAATCGTTCCGACCGTTTGCTCCCTCGGTGCTAAAGGAAAAAGCAAGTAGCTACTTTGAACTCGACCCGGAGCAGGAAAGCCCCTACATGTTGCTGGTGGCAGATATTCAACCATCGCGCCGCCAATCACTCTCTGACGAGGATCGAGCAAGAGAGGGATTGGAGAAGTTGAAAACATGCCGCAGTGAAATCCCGGCTGTAACGCATGTGGATTACTCGGCGCGCGTGCAATCGGTCGATGCCACGCGTCATCCCCGGTATTATAAATTACTCAAGATGTTCGAAGAGCAGACCGGATGTCCGGTGTTGATCAATACCAGCTTCAATGTGCGGGGTGAGCCTGTGGTCTGTACCCCGGAGGATGCTTACCGTTGCTTTCTGGCAACGCACATGGATGTCTTAGTTGTTGGTGACTATGTGCTCTTGAAGGAAGAGCAACCAGATGCAGATGCTCATGTGCGTGAAGAATATTTGGCAGACTTTCCGTTGGACTGACAGAAGAGGGGTTCGCAATTTTCATGGGAATGATCGAAGTCAAACAAACGTTCAGCCGTAAGGAATTGCTCTGGTTCGGGCCACTGTTTGCACTCTTTACGGGTCTGATCTGTTGGGTTCTCTGGCGGTGTGGCGTGCCCGCAATGCCGCTGACACTGCTTGCCATCGCTGCGCTTATTGTAATTATCGTTTATTACCTCTTCCCGGCCCTGCAACGACCATTTTACCGGGGCTGGATGTTTTCGGTGATGCCGATCGGTTGGGTCATTTCGCATCTTTTGCTGTCGATAATCTACTATCTGCTGCTGACACCAATTGGGATTATAATGAGATTGGTCGGTTATGATCCGATGAACCGGAAGCTGGAAAAAAAACGGGAGACCTATTGGGTGGCTCGCCAGCAGGTGCGTGATCCGAATCGCTACTTCAAGCAATATTAAAACCAGAGAGCAGTGCGTTTAAATCGGCGTAAGCATCTGCAAGCGGAAAGATTGATATGAGTGAATCCAATCAGCACGAGTCAAAAGAGCAGGGCGATGCGTTTTCCCGAGAAGCCCAACAGGGCCAGACTGGTTTTTTTGCCGAGTTTCTCGATTTTCTCCTGCACAATAAAAAGTGGTGGATCACTCCGATCGTAATTGTGTTATTGCTGGTGGGCGTCTTAGTCATGCTTGGCGGCACGGCCGCTGCACCGTTTATCTACACGTTGTTTTAATCGTGAAAACGGCGGAGCAGACCTGCTCGGCATGTTTACGGACAGCGGTATAGGGGCCGCGTCAGGCAGGTCGGGCCACCTTCTGCTTTGAGGCAGAGTTCACTGCCGGAAAAGGCGTGCAGGGTACAACCCGACTCTTGCAAACGACGGTGTGTCTCGCTGTATCCCTCGACGACCACACAATTTCGTGGGGCAAGGGCCAACACGTTTGTGTTCAGTGTTCCGCTGCTTTTGAATTCTTCTTCGCACGCAGCAACGCACTCAATATTTCTCGAGCGAAAAAACTGCATCAGTCGCACTGGCAGCATGGATTCAAGGACTAAGGCCAAGTCGTGATCGAGCATGCTGAGAATTGACATCAGATGCAGGCATGCATCACTTCCCTGATAGACCGGCAGGTCGAAACTGTGGATTTCCACCTGGTGTGGTCGAAGTATCTCCTGCAACTGTGATGCGCCGTGCCGATTGGTGCGAAAGCCGAGGCCGACCAGGAGGGTCTTTGCATCGAGCCAAACGCAATCACCCGCCTCGACCGTTCCCGGGGCTTCGATTCTTCCGAGCAGGGGTATGTTCTGACTTTCATAAAATGCCTGATGCAATTCCTGCTCTCCTCGGCGCAAAATTTTTCCCATGCGGCAGAGTACAGCGCCATACGGTGTCGCTAGCGAAACATCGTGGGTGAAAACCGCATCGGCAAGTTCGGCGGGATCCTGCTCGAGATAGAGGACTTCGGCTCCAAAATCCTGGAGAATGTCGATCAACGCTCGGTGATCGCGCTGCAGCAAATCCGCGCTCAGCGATCCACTGTAGTGCCACGTGGTCGGGTCAGCCGTGGCCATGGCCGCGGCGGGCTTTTTCACGAGAACCCGGCGGAGGGGCGAGACCATATCGGAAGTTCCAAAATTATTCATTGCCCTGGACCCGCTCCATTTGTGTCGCATCCGCACCGAGAAGTCCGAGTGCTTCTTCGGTCGTAATGCCGGTGCAGAATTCGCCATGTAAATTGGCGATGGTCATCGCATGCACCAGTTCCGCATCGTAATCGGTACCATCGGGTCCGACCCGATTGGTGCACGCGCAGGCATCGGTTACCAAATAGGTATCAAATCCCATATTGCCCGCCATCCGTACCGTGGTCGCGACGCACATATTCGTGAAGAAACCGACGGCGACCAGGCGATCGATTCCACGGCGGCGCAGGTCGATTTCAAGACTTGTTCCGATGAATCCACTGTTGACGTCCTTTTCAAAAACAGACTCCTCGGCGCGAGGTTCAAGGCCGGACTTAAAAGCACCTCCCGGTTCACAAAGCTTTAAAGGAGAGGCGGCCTCGCGGGAATCATGCGCGGTGTAGAGCACCGGCAGTTCGGCAGCTCGCCAGGCGGCAAGCAGTTTTCCGATATGCGTTTCGGCTTCGGGGTTATTGCGTCGTCCTTCAGTGCCGCCCCAATGTTTGAGGACATCGACTCCCTCTTGAACGTCAATCATTAGAAGGGCCGTGTCTGTACCGAACTTTCGTATCATAATTTGCTTCCTCTCGATTCGCATGGGCAAGATGTTGTCTGCGAAGAGCTGATTGTACACTTTCAAAAGCTCGTGCGGAGGGAGGAGGATGGAGCGTAAAGATTTGGCAAAATTGATCGCTCGCAGCGTCTTGCTCCGATTGGTAGAATAGCGGTAAGGAAGACGTCGACCGTAATCAGTGACCCTTTCCATGCTTTTATAGGCGTCATCGTAATGGGCTTAATACTCCAACAATTTGCGGCGGTAATGATCTGTCTCTTTTTGCCGCTTGCGAATGTTTTTGCCGATCCGCCTGCGGTGAAACCAGCTTCTCCACAGCAAACCGATGTTGCAGACGAAGCAGAAGAATCAGCGTCGCCTGCTGAGATTCGTCGTTTGGTTGGCCAACTCGATGCGAATCGTTTTTCGGACCGAGAGCTGGCTGGAAAACGACTCCAGGCCATCGGTAAACCGGCAATCGGACCATTGGCGGCGGCCGCCCCCCGTGGCAGCTTGGAGTTGCAGCAGCGTGCAATGCAGGTGCTCGAATCGTTTTATCAATCAGCGAACGAAAATGTTTGTGATGCGGCAAAGTTAGCGCTCGAAAAATTGGCCGCCAGTCCGCACAAAAGTATCGCACGTCGCGCTGCAGAGATTCTTCAATCACCACCATACGGCCTCCAACCGGGTAACTGGTTGGGTAAAGGCTTGGTTCACGGTTTGGGTGGAGTGCGACCCATTAAACTGGGCGGAGCAGGGGGGATTGTGATCGGGGGAGGTGAGGTACGCCTAGGGCATGGCGCCCAAATCGTGGTGTCTGGTCTCGAGAACGACATCCGGTTTGTTGATATCATTCAAGGAAGTGGACTGGGCGTTTTGATTATCGAAAATAAGAAAAGCGGGATGATCGAAGTGTATACCTGTCAGCAACTGCCGGAAGGAAATGCGGACTATGAGCGGTATCGCGCAGAAAGTGGCGAACAACTTCGCCGCGAGCATCCGAAGATTTACGCCTTTTTTGAGAAGTTCAAAGGTTACCAAGGCGGAATGGTAATGAACGGCGCCGTTTCGATCCAATGAGCGATGAATATTCGGGGACAAATTAAACGGACATGATGAAGTTAACTTGCATATTTCATCCGCAGCGGCGTCCTCGTTAAGGGGTTGAAGCACCCTCTGTTTCCGCATCGACGCGTTGTTTGAGCTTGTCGACCTCTTCGCGGAACGATTCATTTTCCTCGCGCAGTTTATCTAGTTGTCCCCGCAACGCTTCGAGCGATTCGGGCGTGTCTTGTTTTTTGCGTATCTTTTTCAGGGCTTCTGCCGCCGCTTTCTTTTTGCGGTCACCCTTGGGACCACGATGAAAGGCCCGCACTGCATCCATGGTCGCCGGATCGCCGAGTGTGCCGAGGGCATTGATTGCCGCAATTTGTACTTTTTCTCTTGGATGATTCAGGTAGCCAATGAGAAAGTCGCGCACTTGCTGCCGATCCTCAAGGTCCTTGCCTAGGTAGGCGACCGCATCGAGGGCACCGGGAAGCGTTTTGGAAGGGAAGGCAACATCCTGTTCTATAACTTGCTGCATCAGAGGAAGAAATGTCGCATCCTCACGTGCCCTAGCAGCATCCATGGCGGCCGCCGCCACTGCATTGTCGTAGCTTTCGACCTGCAATAACCGCTGGATCTGTGCTGCGACGTTGCTACCCGTATATTTTCCCAGAGGCCGGATCGCATCGGCCACAATATCGGGGTTCGTTTCGTTCTGTACTATTTCTAGCAGCGCTTCTTTCGCATCCGGATGGAAATAGCTTCCGATTGCGCGAACAACTTGTCGCCGTACCCGGGCATCCGCCTGCTCGCGCGAGGCGATTAGGGCCGCGAGCGCTTTTGGCGTGCCGATATCAGCCAGCGCCTGCGCCGCCTGCCGCCGCACACCGAAAAATGGGTCACCTTGCAGCGCAGTTTGCAGGGCGTCGATGGATCGCTGGTCGTCTTTGTCGTTCAGCGCATCGGCCGCGAGGAGCCGCCCCACCACATCATCTTGCAGTTGAAGTTGGGCGTAGAGCATCTCGTTCGGTTTATCAAAATCAATCGAACCTAAAACTTGGGTGCGAGCGTCAAAGCGAACCACATCCGGTTTTTCAGGCAAGGGCACATAGAAATCCTGCATCTTTTTGTTGACCATGACGTCGCGATCGACGACAAAATCGGGGCCCACAAAGCGGAGTGTCAGCGGCAGATCAAACAACGGGGGATCCGCAGCATTTATTGCCGGATCCTTTTCTTTGCCCTTGGCGACTGCCGCAGCTTGCAACTGTTCGACAGAAAT
>DLCF01000012.1:4032-5911 GCA_002480485.1 Planctomycetaceae bacterium UBA7805 | reverse complement strand
ACACATGCGAATTACATCCACATCTTCTGTGTAAGGTGAAAGGCTATCAATCCAAGCCTCCTTATCCGCACTGAGAGCTTCATTGACAGTGTGTTGGGATTCAGGCATCCTGCCACCATGCGCATCGGTGTAGAGAAGCATGGCGAGACCAATTTGTCGCATGTTGTTCGCACACTGCGTCCGCATGGCAGACTCGCGTACCGAGCCGAGCGCAGGTAGCAGCAGAGCGACCAAGAGACCAATGGTCGCAATCACAACGAGCAGTTCCACCAGTGTGAATCCACTTCTGATAAACCTGTTGCAAGGAGCCATCAATGCATTTCTGAGATCGTGACCTTCCGCCGATTCGGCGACGGTCGCAACGCAAGCTTCCGAAAATTGGAGGGAAGAAATCATTGGTCAGTTTTCACGAAATGAGTACCGATCGGAGAAATCAAAAAGCTGATCTCAGCTTAACGTGTGCCGCAGATGCAGTGATTAGCGTTTGGGTTACTTGGTAGGACCGACGACTAAATGCAATCGATTTGCAATTACGTATCTCAGTATCTGCGATTCGGCTTGGCTGTCAACTACTTTTTGTTGTTAAGTTCATGCTTTTAAACCATTTATCACTTGCATGATTTTTTAAATGTACAAGCGGTTGACGCCCTCGTTTGCCAGTCCACGGTTAAGGTACGAGCAGTTGGTCATCTTGGCATCACTTAAACCCGGTTATGATTGGGATTGCGCATTTTTCGGCTTTTGAACCGGCGTCCCATTCCGCCTCCATTTACCCACCGCTGAATATCTCTGGCAAGCGTCTCGGGCCAAGTGCAGTGAGCCTCAATAGGACCAGAGACAGTCATTCAATCAATGAAATGATTGAATGTATTCGTAGCCCAATGCCCATGGTACGATAAGCTGCCTTATTGCAAACACGAATGCGTACACATGCATCCGCAACACGAAACCTTTTCGCGCAATGCGACGTGGAGAAACGGCATTCGCCCATTGCTGTTTCTTATCTGCTAACGCTGATGACTTCGCTGCCGCGCTACCACCCAAAGTTCAGTACCAAAAGATTTCCGTTCATCACAGCGACTCGCAAAGCAACAATATAACTGCTTAGGTATATTGCGTTCTAAAAGACCGACACCACGAATATTTAGTGAGATGGCAACAGTGAGTAGAGCGACTCACGCAGTCCCCAAACTCGGGATAGTGTAATCGGTGCATGCGTGTCCGTTGCGTGAAACGAATGGCTTGGTAGATTGCAATGATGAGAAAGCACACATTCCGATCGCAGTACATATTTTTTTTGGCTGTTATGTTTCCCTTTCAGGGTCTAACGCGTTGTCTTACGGCGGCCGAATCGAATGTGGCGAAACCGCAATATGAACATGCTGAAATTTACATCCCTGCAGCGCGTGCAGACGAAGGCGTTCGTAATTCGGTATCGCTCGATGTGGCAAAGAAATACCTAGAAGATGCAAGCGCGGCTTGGAGTGGCAAGCATCAGTGTATCAGTTGCCACACCAATGGAACCTATATGACTATTCGGCCCGCTCTCTCGCCATCCTTCGGTGCGCCGAATAACTCCGAGCGAACCTTCTTTGTGGAACAGCTCAATAAGATGGACGGCGAGAACCCCAAGAAGCTTCAACGCGGCACAGGTCCGGCACAAGCGATCTATCTAGCGGCAGGCCTCGCCGAATGGGACAAGCATGTGACGGGGTCACTATCGTCAGAGACCGATCAAGCACTGCGTCTGATGTTTTCGTTACAGCGAACCCACGGATCATGGGGCACCGAAGATTGCTGGCCACCGTATGAATCAGATGCGTATCATTTGGCCACGGTTGCTGCCATGGCCGTTGCAACGGCACCGAAATGGATCGAT
>DLCF01000012.1:515-3627 GCA_002480485.1 Planctomycetaceae bacterium UBA7805 | reverse complement strand
CACGACTACGGTCGCACGTTGTTGCTTTGGGCCAACGCTCGTATGCCAGATTTGATCGCGCAAACCGAGCGACAACGATTGGTTGAGCTGCTCTTTAAGCATCAACGGGAGGATGGTGGATGGTCGCTGCGCTCAATGGCACCGCCGGAGGCTTGGGGTAGCGGTAACCGTGCTGAAAAACTTCGCGCTGAAACTGATTTTTCAAATCCGGCAAGTGATGGGCACATGACAGGCCTTGCAATTGTCGCATTGCGCGAGGCGGGTGTGCCGAGGGACGACCCGAGAATTCAGCAGGGCGTCACGTGGTTGAATAGTAACCAGCGCGAATCAGGTCGCTGGTGGACCCGGTCGATGAACACGGACCGCGCTCACTATATCACCTATAGCGGCACGGCCCTGCCGGCACTCGCGTTGCAACTTTGCGACGCGCTCGAGTCTGATTCGACGGAATTAGATCAGCCTGCAGATCCCCGCTGAAAGATTGCGATTTCACAGGTGATACCCGGTCCGAAGGCGAGTGCAACCACCGGGCCTGCAACATTTTCGTGGAATTTATTCTCCAGAATGAACGCGATCGTGGGGCTCGACATGTTTCCGTAATTTTCGAGTACGTTACGAGAAGCAGCTAAGTCCGCGTCGCTCAAATCAAGGGCCTTTGCCACCGCATCTAGAATTCTTGGGCCGCCGGGATGGATGGCCCAATGGTGGACATCCGTGATCGCAAGACCGCAATTTGCAAGCGCGGATTGCACGCAAGATTTTAAGTGTGATTCGAGTTGTTTTGCCACTTCTCGTGAGAGGTGCATTACAAATCCATGGTCACGGATCTTCCACGTAATCTCCTCGTTGGTCCCATCGAAGAGATGGCTTTGCTGCGACATGAGTTGCCAAGTATCGCCAGCCTCTTTTTTATCGTTTTCCAAAAGTAATGCCGCCGCGCCGTCTGCAAATAGCGCATTGGCAACCATCTGATCAGCGGACTCTGTGTACTGGTAGTGCAGGCTGCATAGCTCCACAGCGAAACAGAGGATTTTCGTCGGTAACCCGCTGCCCAGTGCGGCAGAGACCCGAAGCGCATTGAGGAGTCCATGGCATCCCATGAATCCAACGTGGGTCCGAGTGACCGATGCTGGCAGGGAAAGGTTTTGTATCAGTCGGATATCGATTCCAGGGCTCACAAATCCAGTGCAACTGCAACTGACCACATGTTTAACTTCCTGCAACGTCTCGCTGGAGACTGTTTTCATGCAACGCTTGACCGCTTTTTCGGCGAGGGAGTATGCCCGCTCTTCGTAGGCCTGCATTCGAGAGGCGGTGGATGGTCCCGAATCGGCAGTGGAGGCGGAAGGTGAAAAAAAATGTTGAGTCGGGTTTCCCGTCGAATCGGGGGCAAGTAATACGGAATGTCGTTTTGCGATCCCGCTTTTTGCTGCAATCCGTTTACGAAGGGGGTCGTTCGCCCTGGATGGGGAAAGATGGTTTGCAAGTTGCACGGTACTCGCCTGGTCAAGTGATAGCTCCGGATAAGCGAGGCCGATTGCGCGGATCGTGATTGCCATCTATGGCTCCCCTCCATCGCTCAGCGATAAAACAGGATGTCGACCATCGTGGCTCGGCTGGAGCGTTGCGTGCGGGAAGATACGATGGACTAGCGCAGGCACGCGTCTGGAAACCTTCATTGTTAAATCCCATAGACGACGGTTTCGTACGGCGAGGGTCAATAGCCTGCAGCGGTGAAAATCGCGTCGTGTGGCGGCCCAATAACCGCGGCGGTATCGCAGCCCGATCTGCAACACCGCATCGGGCCTATCCAAGTCGACCTGCTCGAAGGCACCTGCGAGTTCGCGGGCACCGCGTAGGGCCCAGCCGATGCCTTCCCCCGTGAGTGGTTCCACGTAACCGGCAGCGTCACCTACCCGATAGCATCGCTGATCGAAAAGCGGGCTTCGCCGCGTAAGATGCGGCTTGCCGATGAATGCCGCGGTAGAGAGGTGTGTCGGTGGAGCGTGGCAGGTGTGATCGAAGATCTCAGCAACTGCCTGCCATGGTGATCGTCGTTTGAGAATGCGTAAATCAACCGCTGCTGCAATATCGACGCAGTTGTTTTCCAATCGCACCAACCCGCAATAGCCCCAGGGAGCGATGAGCATCTTCAGATGGCCCGGTTCGAGAGCAAAGTGATCGTCGCGAAGCACCGCGCCAATTCCAATCCGGGAGGCAAACAGCTGATTTTTGGATCTGGCTCTCGAAGTTGCGGGTAGGCCAGAAGCATCAATCACTGTTCGGGATCGAATCGTTGCACGAAAGGCGTGTTGCGGCGATTTGAGTTCGGCGTGCAGCAATCGCAAATTGGATGTTTGATCCCATTCGATACGATTAATTTTGGTGCCGCCCTGATATTCCACGCCAGATTCCACGGCCTTTGCGATCAATAAAGCATCGAGGCGTTCCCTGGACATCACGGCCATGTGCGAAAGCCCAAGTTGCAGGGCACCGCTTGCTGTTTGAAAGGTGCAATGTTTCAGCGGTATCGGTGGTATGTCCTCCGCTGCGAGATCGACGCTCAACGCCTCGAGTTCGGCATTGGCTTTGGGCGAGAGACAACAGCCGCACAATTTTTGGAAGGATCCGTTGCGGCGGTCCACCAGTAAGACATTCTTTTGCCCGCGTTGTAAACGCGCAGCGACGGCTGATCCAGCGGGTCCGGCTCCGACAACAACTGCATCCCAGATGGTAGAACCCAGTAAGTTTGGTAACTGTTTTGAAATCATCAATAAGCCTTTTCGACGCATCTCGCTGTTTGCGCTTGCCAGTGCAATACGAGGCGGGCAGGCCAATGGCGATAGACTCGAGCCCTTTCAAGGCCAGCTCTACTTGCGAGCGAACGAATTTCCTCGCACGTTCTACTATTCCGCACCGATATAGGGCCGTCGTTACGTGCAACATCAGAGCTCGTCAGGCATCGCGTGGCGAGGTGCGCAAGCGCAAGTCCGCTGTAACAGCGTCTTAGATCGGTGAAGATTAGACCGACCGCGGCAAGAGAGCGTAATTGTTCCAGCAACGTTTGAAGGTCGGAATCGGTCAAGTGGTGCATGAAGAGCGACGAGATGGC
>DLCF01000012.1:0-128 GCA_002480485.1 Planctomycetaceae bacterium UBA7805 | reverse complement strand
TTTTGCGAGCAGAACAGGGTACGACCCCGCTTAATTCCCCGGGCATTGGCGTCGAATCCGACGATGCGATGAGCGATTCCGTCACGATGAAGGCAACGACTGAAGCGTGCCGTTAAATCACCATCGCC
>DLCF01000092.1:4891-5949 GCA_002480485.1 Planctomycetaceae bacterium UBA7805 | reverse complement strand
CTTGCGGCTGCTTACCGCTTGCATAGCTTAACGTACCCGTCGTTGCCATCAGAGCGACAATTCTTTTCCACTATTCGACTAAGGAAAGAAATCCCGTGCGCAACACAATCCATATCCATCCTATCGCTGACATTCACTCCCGAAGGTTCTCCAACCACCGACGGTCGGTCGGCTTCACCCTCGTGGAACTTCTAGTCGTCATTGCCATCGTCGGAATCCTGATGGCTCTTTTATTGCCGGCGGTCCAGACGGTCAAAGAAGCTGCGAGCCGTGCGTCCTGCAAAAATAACATGAGACAGCTTGGCCTGGCATTACACAATTACGAAAGTTCCCGAAGAAAATTTCCTCCGGGATATGCCTACTCCCGGGGAACGGACGGGGCCAATCAGCTGGGACATGCCTGGGGCACGTTTATTCTGCCTTATCTCGAACAACAACACCTTTACAAGCTCGTCGACACGGAATTACCTGTTTTTGACGCAGCAAACCTAGCGGCACGGGAAACGCCGCAGCCCGCATTTTTGTGTCCCGCGGATCGGTTTTCGGCAAACAACTTTGTGATTCGAGATGAATCATCAACGCCAGTGGAACAGTATGCCGCGGCCAGTTATTGCGCTAACTGGGGACCCGCTTCTGGCGTTTTGGAAACGCCCGGGAATACCGGTGACGACATCAACCTCGACGCAACTCCGGATCAATCCACCGGACCATTTTTCCGCAACAGTAGAACTCGTTACCGCGACATCACCGATGGTGTCTCGAACACACTAGCGATTGGTGAACGGCATAATGGGCCGATCGTCGATTCGTCCGGGTTCCCCATTGGTGTCGCGCCACACCCGAATTTCGAAAACGCCTGGTTTGCCGCAGTTCGGGATATTGATGCGCCGGATGACGACCACGGTCATATGGTTCTATTTGATACTGAGTTTGCCCCCAACAACCCTCCACCTGGTGGCGCTGGAGCTGATCGCGGCGTGGCGGGACCGCACGCGGGATTCGCCCAGTTTGTCTTCATGGACGGATCCGTACACACCATTTCGGAGGACATTGAATTA
>DLCF01000092.1:4131-4501 GCA_002480485.1 Planctomycetaceae bacterium UBA7805 | reverse complement strand
CCATACGCTGTAAAAGGTTGGGACAAGGAAAGGTCTTTAAAATGAAATAACGAAAGATCGCTGCAAATTGGACGATCACGCATTCGCATCGCAAAACGGATCACACTATCGGAGATACGAAAGAGGGAGCTAAAATAAAGATCATTGTCGAGCGTGCCTGACCGACCGTAGTCATACCGAATATCGATAAACGTGAGGCTTCCAAATGGAAGCGTGTGATATTATCCAGTGATGCATGCCTTGCGATATGGCTGCTTGCTATGGCAACGCAGTGATGTGCGTCCGCCGACACTTGATCTCTTCGTTTATTGACGTCAAATTCATACTCATGCATCAGCGAATTACCCTTCGTTATCTCCTCTCCTTAAAT
>DLCF01000092.1:0-3742 GCA_002480485.1 Planctomycetaceae bacterium UBA7805 | reverse complement strand
TCCGAACCACCCGACACCGCAATCGTCAGGATTCGAAGGCAGGCTTCTAAGTGAAACCAAGTCATTTTCAAATAACCCTGCGATGGCCGTGAGTGCATCAGGGGAACTTGCGACCGCCTGGATCCGACATGATGCGGACATAGGAGATAAAGTGGTCGTAAAACTTGGAGTGAATGGGCCCGTCGAGGTTATCACGCCAATACGAGGACAGTACCTAAGACCCGTTGTCACCTTTGCGGCAGGATCGGTTCACTGTGTTTGGACGCAAACCGATCATGACCAGCCGAGCAGCATCTGGCATGCGGTCCGCGAAAGTGGCAAATGGTCGCCGCCAGAGAGACTCCTGCCCGGCGAGCGGCGCGCCCATCAAAATCCAGAAATTGCGGCCTCGGCTAGTGGACGAATAGCGGTGGCATTCCAGATGCACACGGGCAAGAGATACGAGATTTTTGTGAAGGATCCACTCAGCGTTACCACAGTCAGCGGACACAGCGATTCAACCAATGCGTGGGACCCCACAATCACGTTCCGAAATGACCAATGGATCGTTGCCTGGAGCAATTTTTTCGAAGGCGATTACGACATCTATTACCAGTGGGAGCAAAGTAGAAGACCGCCAACCCGGATTTCATCTCGCGGGCAGTATGACCTGCACCCATGGATTGCATGTTCCCCGGAAGGAAACATCTGGGTCACGTGGGATGCGGTTGAGTTGCCCGGTCATGCGAACTCTGGCTCCACCACCATCACCGAATCAAACCCCCAACATAAAATCCCCTCCAATTATGGTGCTGGACAAAAATCGTGGATTGAAGTACGCATCATCAACGCAGAACATAAACTGCAGGTTGCAGGAAATCCGCAAACCGAGATCCTCCCTCCGGAGGGCTACAAAACTGGTCACTCGGCACTGCCAAAGATCGCAGTCTCCTCCGATGGAACTCCCTGGATTGTCTACCGTGCATTGCACGAACAGCGTGGAAGTTGGCTTCCGAGCGGTGGTACTTCCTATTATTGGGACCTTGTTGCCCGACCGTACCTCACCGATCACTGGGGAAATCCCCAACGATTTTTACACTCTGATGGCTATCTTGAGGAAGCCTCGATAGCCGCAGGGCCAAAAAAAACCTGGGTCTGCTATGGAGGGGAAGGGCGGATCGGTTCGCGTGAGCGTCTTTTGCACGCAAGATCGCATTTAGACGCAGAAAAACCCGATCCCCACAATCATCACAGCGATTATTTTGGAAAAGTAGGCTGTAACGGAGAGATCTTTTTAACCAGCCTACCGGAGGTCGAACAGCAGAACACGATCCTAGGCGATGCGCCGCCTTTCAATGATCGTGACATGCCATCACGCCTTCCCCGCGAACCTTATATGATCGCTGTGGCTGGAAAACGCTATACGCTTTTCTGGGGCGATACGCATCGACATTCGAACGTTTCACGGTGTAGCGTGGGATTAGAGCCAACGCCCGATGATCTCTATCGCTACGGTGATGACATCTGCAATTACGATTTTTTTGCCCTCAGCGACCACGGTGAACAGTTCCAGGACACCACCTCCGACAGCAGCCAATACTATTGGTGGCTCAACGTAAAACTAGCTGACCTCTATCACATCCCGCGACAGATGAGCGTGCTTTACAACTACGAGTGGACAATGGACTTTCCACACGGGCACCACAATGTCCTATTTCCCGGACGCCCAACCTTGCGGATGGATCGCACAATGGTCGAGTCGAACACTTTAAATAAGGGTTGGCAAACTTTAAAGAATGCGGGCATGAGGGCAATGACAATTCCACACACCCCGGCTGATCCCCGACAGGGTACCGATTGGGGCATACAGGATGACCGCTGGCGACGCGTGGTAGAGGTTTTCCAATCGTGCCGTGGTTCTTACGAGCATGACGGTTGTCCGAGACAATGGCACAACTCGGGCAATAAACAGGGATTTTATTGGAACGCACTGGAGAAAGGCTATCGCCTAGGAGTAATCGCCAGCAGCGATCACGGCTACGGCGTCGCATACGCCTGCGTTTACGCCGAAGAAAATACCCGCGAATCGATCTGGCAGGCAATCTGGGACCGGCGATGTTATGGATCGACCACCTACGGTCTGATTCTCGACGTGCGGAGCGGCGAACACATGATGGGCGAGGCATGGACAAGCCAGAAGAGTCCACAGATTGATGTATTTGCCGAGGGCCCAGTACCGATCCGATCGATAGAAATCATTGGTCGCTCTCAAATTCTGCACGCGGTTGGCAGCGAAAACCAACCGCTCGGCGAGCGAAGTCACCGTCTTCGTTGGAGCGATCCGAAATTTGATACACAAGATTCCGAGCAGTGGTATTACGTCCGGGTGATCTTGCAAAACGATGAGATTGCCTGGTCGAGTCCGATCTGGATCACACCTTCGAGGAGGGGTTTAGTGCAGCAATTCGATCCGTAAGTGCCTCGCATTATCACCATCGCCCCTAAACACCTGTTCTTGATGCCAATTTGGTGCGGCTCTGCAAAAGGATCAACAAATAAATGCGAAAAGCTCGCATTGTTTCATATCTCGGCTAAGATGGGGCAATTGGGAATACCGAACGCTACGCGAACAACCGAGGAGGATGGCCGTCGTTTAGCGAATTTTAATCCGTACATTGCGCAACGAAGCGTAGCTCATGCACCGAATTTCAACCAAGCTGCTAATCGGCCTTTCGTGTCTGTCTTCCGGATTGCTGCCCGCACATGCAGCCAATCAAACGTCAACCTTTTCTTCGGTTGCGAAGTGGGACCGCGATTACAACATCAAGGTAAAACCTTACTCCATGGGCAGTGCACCGGTGCCCGGACTTCAATCTTTTGCGGCGGGTCAGATCGGTGATGAGTGGGTGGTACTAGCCGGACAAACTGGGGGCATGCACTCCTTCGATTCTGGAAACACCTCTGCCTGGGTGATCAATCCTGCCAAACGCCAAGTGTGGGGACGCGACCTTGATGATCCGACAAGCGGATTGAGTCAGCACGCAATTCATTCTCTGGCCGCAAGCAACCCACAATCTTACCAGCGCGATGAGACACTCTTTATCACGGGTGGATATGTCTATGAAACCGACACCGATAACTTCACAACCTATAACGAACTGACCGCAGTGAATCTTCCCGAATTGGTTACCTGGGTCAAATCACCTGGAAGCACCATGCCAGGCCACACCATGCTGCAGACACGCGGCGCCGTCGGTTCCGGTACGGACTACGAGGGCGGGCTTTTCCAGGTCACCGGCGGAGGAATGTATGAAATCAATGGCACGACACAAATTGTTTTCGGTCAGCAGTACGAGGGACAATATCTCCACGATGGTAGCTACCAGAAATACACATCGCAGGTTCGCACGTTCGAAATTGAATACGATCACGCCACCGGCACACTTAATTACTTCAATGCGGAAGTGCATCCGACCGGTGGTGACCCGACTCAGTTCATGCGGCGCGACCTCAATGCGTTTACGGTCCTCTCCAAAGATAGTAACGGAGATGACCAACTCAGTGGCGTGGCACTCTCGGGTGTCTTTTTTGCTGGCTCCGGCATCTGGACTGTTCCAGTAGAAATTAGCCCGACTGGAATTCCATCGATGCAAGATCCTGCGACGGATCCCTCCGTTTTCAGACAGGCACTTAACGGTTACGAATGCGCGAAGCTAGGCCTCTATTCATCCACCACAGGTGAGATGACCGAGGTCCTCTTCGG
>DLCF01000114.1 GCA_002480485.1 Planctomycetaceae bacterium UBA7805 | reverse complement strand
TTTGAGCATGATGGTGAGGGAGTCGGCAGTCGCCGAAAAGAAACATCAGGGAGCAACCAATCAAAACCGCCAAGGCATCCTGGCCACGCTTCGCGAGGGAATCAATCACGTCAAGACAGTCAATTGGTTTCGACAGTTTGTTGTCGCACGGATTCTTTTCCTCTCCATCGAATTAGCGATGCCATTTTATGCGATTATCGCTGCGCAAGAGCATGAAAAAACGGAGGATGCGCTTGGTGGCTTCGTCATTTCAACGAGCCTGGGGCTGATGGTCGGGGGCTTCTTCTGGCAGCGGTTATCACCGTGGCCACTACGGCGGATCATGAGTCTGGGGGGAATGATCGCCCTGGCCGCAGCTTTGGTTGCCTTACTCAGTCATTACGGCAACCCAAAGAGCCACTGGTTTTATTACGATGTCGTTTTCTTTTTGATCGCGCTTGCGGATCAAGGCATCGCATCGACACGAAAAATTTATGTTGCCACCCTGGCAAACGCGGAAACTCGACCTTATTACATTGCGGTCAGCGATACGCTTATCGGTGGCGTAGCGGTGCTGTTTGCATTTGCGCTCGGAGTCCTAGCTCACTTTCAGCACGCCCTGTGGCCGATTCTTGTGCTGGCGGGACTCAATGGTTTAGCCGCCACCTATGCGCTGCGGTTAAAACCAGTCCCTGCTGACGCGGACTAAGGTGGCCTGTCTTGCAACATTGTGAGCACGGCAACCCCATCCGACAGGATCAGCCTGGATTATTGCAATGACTCGGCAAATCGATCGAAAAGATAATCGCTGTCGTGCGGACCCGCTGAGGCCTCCGGATGGTACTGCACGCTGAATGCCGGCAATTCGCGATGCCGCACGCCCTCGATCGTGCCGTCGTTGAGGTTCCGATGCGTCACCTCAAGCGCTGCCGGAAGGGTGTCTTCGGAGACTGCGAAGCCGTGATTTTGTGATGTAATCTCCACACGAGATGTCTTCAGATTCTGCACCGGTTGATTGGCACCACGGTGCCCAAACTTCAGCTTGAATGTTTCAGCGCCACAGGCAAGCGATAGGAGTTGATGTCCGAGACAGATGCCAAAGATTGGTTTTTCACCTAATAACTCTGCAATCGTTTGCACCGGTCCGGTCAACGGCTCCGGATCTCCAGGGCCATTAGAGAGAAATATACCGTCCGGTTTTTCTGCAAGAATTTGCTCCTTCGATGAGGATCCGGGAAGCACCGTCACGCGAAATCCACGACTGGCCAGATGTCTGGGGATATTCCACTTCATGCCGAAGTCGAGTGCTACGACATGTCCGCCCGAGACATGGGCCGAGTCATCAGCCCCGGGCAGCGTCGCCCAATCGCTTAGAAGTTGATCCCAGTGGACAGGTTCTGCAGGCATTACTTCCTGCACCAGGTCCCGACCAACCAGACCGGGACTTGCCTTCGCTTTGGCCACCAGACTCTGATCGTCTAGATCGATGGTCGAAAGCACCCCTTTCATCGCACCTTCCTGGCGAATCCGCCGTACAAGCGCCCGCGTATCAATTCCCTCAATTGCAACTACGCCCCATTTTTCCAGATAGGCCGAAAGATCGCCGGCGGCCCTGAAATTACTGTGCATCAAACTATTTTCACGAACAATAAAACCGGCCAGATGCGGTCGCTCACTTTCCCGGTCCTCTTCATTAACGCCATAGTTTCCGATCAACGGATAGGTCATTGTGACAATCTGACCACGGTAGCTCGGATCGGTCAAAATTTCCTGATATCCAGTCATCGAAGTGTTAAAACAGACCTCGCCGTCCACCTCGCCGGCGGCACCAAACGCGACCCCTTCAAAGACGGTCCCATCCTCAAGTGCAAGTTTTGCTCTCTGACGTTCCAACCCTAAAACTCCGCGTCTCGCTTGAAAAACGAATGTAACCCTTGTCAAACCGTGCGGTTTATGCCGCCAGTGCTCACGCTTTTTATCCTTCTAAGCTTATTTTTTGTCGGTCGCTTATCGCCGAGTTAAGTTCTAGCATCGATAGCACCGATAGATGTTGTACGGCTGTGGGTCTCCGGGCTACCAAAACGGTTTTCCGGACAGCCAATTCGAGAGTTCCTGTCCCGGCGAGCAGGAACTCTCTTTTTTTTGGTAGCTTACAAGCCAAATGGGCAAAAACCGGGCCCAGTATAAGGCCTTCAAGCCACATTCCTAGGCCCGTCCTCTTACTTGCAGCTTATCCAGCGCGTAAACCCCGATCGACCTGCTCCTGATCGCGCAGATACACGGCCAAAACCGAATCAAACATCTCGCTGCGTATTTTCCATGCAGGACTTTCATCGGTATACGCGTTTCCGTGCTCGATTAACAGACGGTACATAAATTTGAAAAGATGCCTGGGCACGCGCAAATCGCGAAACGCATTGACCAATCTTGTCTCACTCATGCCCTCCTCGAACCAGTCTCGGAGCATCGGCTGCGATCCCTCAGCCGCACACGCGCGCAACCGGGCGGACGCCACATCGTAAAGTGCCTCCCCGGTCCACTCGAGCGACGGTACCATATTTTGCTTATCAAGCCTCGCACGCTGGAAGAAATCTCTCTCTTCTCGGTCGAGAAAGTCTTCCAATTCGATCGGTAACAGCAATTTAAATCCAATACCTGGATGCTTGAGTAGCTTGTTATCAAGCAGGGGCCACAGAAAAGCCTTCATCAAGTCAGCCCTCCCGTTTATCAGGTGCGGTTCGTCGATCCGATCTACCAGAATCACAATACCGGCAAACTGCAGGCTCTGCAGGATACCCTGCAGTTTTCGCAAAAGTTCAAAGCGATCATCGGTGCGATCTTTGTTCGGCAAGGGTTGGCCGTCGAGCTCTGATGCTGAAAAATGCAGTAGCAGCTGACAAAGTGCTCGACGTTGAGTGGGAATTGTACGGAGATGTCGGGCGATGCTCCGCGATTTTAGATAGCTCTTGGCCATGCGAAAAACGCGTGGCAAAAAACCGATCGCGGTGGCAACGTATGGCCAGGGAGTGTTGAGCGCCTGCAAGCCGGGATCCCACCCGGGGGAGAAAATAATGACCAGCACCACGAGAGGCACAAGCAGCGAAAGCGCCGCATCCCAACGCCTTTTCCATGTGTGAAATCGCAACTTCCGACGCAACCGATGCCAACGACCCTGAAACGTATCTGCGGTCGATCGATCATAGCAGGCGGCAAGCAGTAAAAGATCTCGAGCCTGATGGTGATCTAATGATTTGAGGTTCAATGAAAAATTTTTGTCTATTGATTCGCTGGTCTGCTCAAGGATGCAGTCGACCAGTTGAGTCACACCAAGAGATAAAATCGCATCGGCATGATCCCATAGTCTCCATTCGCTGAGTAATCGGTCCGGTTTGCGACGGCGTTTGGGCAGGCGTTCCCAAAAATGGTCGAGAAACGGGTTGAAATCCACATACTCAATTGCGAACACCCGCTGCTCTTTTTGCTCCGCATTGTGCAGCATCAGGTGTTCGAACATCTGCAAGCGGATCGCTGTTTTCCCCGATCCTTTCTCACCGAACACTATCGAGGTGGAGGGATCGACTGGATTTCCATAAATTTTCTCCCATGCTGGATGGAAGGTGTCTCGTAAACAGTGCTCTTTGAAAACTTGATCGGTCTGCGCATCCTCTTCGACAAATGGATTAGCGCTCAGACCATGGTGCGTTAAAAATTGCTGAATATTCATTGCGACGATTGCCCATTGAACTGGCCCGGTCGCCGCTGATTGTTAAGATTGGCGAAGCAATCACCCGCCCGCTGCCACTCTTTCCACCCTGATCGCCACACCAGATAATCCGCAAAAATCCGTTGCTCCTTGATCCATTGACGCATCACTTCTGCAGTTGCCGGTCCGTAATTTTTTCCGCCCGGCTCGGGACAGACATACCATTGTGCTTCGGGGGATTGCAGCAGGGGATCAGTCGGTCCGGGCTCAGGCATATCTGCTGGAACACTTTCCAGTTCCGTAACCGACCCGGCTGCTGACGGGGATTTTGACGCGCTATCCGTCCCGCTCAGCCCGGCAATCTCAGCAACCTCCAATACATGATCCAAGTCTTCCAGCGGACTCGCCAGGGGCAATGCCTCCTCGGGCACTTCGGCGTCCCGATACATCGCCTTGCTACTGGGCCGGGTGGATGTCAGGGGGATTTTAACGCGGGCGTCGCAATGCGGACAAACACCTATTTTTCCGGCGAGAAACGATTTAACGTTGAGTTTATGTCCCTGCGGACAAAAAAAACGAATACCCATCAGTTCACTCAGTCATTCCGGTGGCGATTATTTCACCCTATTGTATGAAGATATTCTAGCGGTTGAGACGCGTTGCCCCGAACATTGGCAAATGCAACGGCTGGCCTGTGGATCCGATGCAAACAAGTCCCCTAATATAATCAGAGCTGGTAATCCTGCAAAGATCTTTGACTCTAAAAGCGTATTACTTGTAATCTTCGTGGCAACGGCTGCAGGTTTTATTCAGCTCGCCAACAAATCGCTGAACTTGGTTGAGATTGCTCTCCTGAGCGGATTGCAAAATCTGCTGCGAGTCACTTTTTAGACGTCGGCCATGGCGCTGGTACTCGTCATCGTCGTTAAGTTCATACGAGGGCTGCTGTAAAATTTCTGCGAGCGCTGCGTGGATGCGCGATTCGTGAATTACGGAAAGCTGATTTTTTTCGAATTCCTCCGCATCGGCCGACCATGGCCTCAATCCTTCCGCATAGCCCTGCTGCAGCCGCCGCATCAACTGAGGTAGTTCAATAATTTCACTCCAAGGTAACGCAGAGGCCGGGACAAATTCCACTCTTTCCCCACGGATCAGCTGTCCCAAATCATCGTAACTTCGTTTTGCACTTTCATAGGCCTGCAGGTTGTTCACCTGTGCTTGTCGACTGGCGTTGGAGAAATGGGCGGAGGCGGGGGCAGCAATTTCTTTCCATCGCACAGCCGTGCTATGACGGGAGAGTATCTGAAACATCGCGGCGACCACGGCAAATTGCTGGCTCACCGTTTGATAACCTCCACTTTTGTAGCTGCCGATACGCGCCATTGGTTTTTGCATGGCGATGTAGAGCGTTTTTATCTCATCCTCGACAAACTCGGCTGGAATTAACGGCCCCCAGGCAATCGGTCGGGCGTCTTCGGGGCTGCCATTCGCTTGTGAGGTGCTTAATTTTTTAACCTCTGGGCGGGTTCCTTGAAGTCGTCGTCGAGGATCGCCATCAAAAAGACGCTCGGTTTCGGCATCCCACTTTTGTGGAGCAGGAGTACCGGCCGCATGCGCGTTGGATGCACTCAACGGTTGAGCATTCACCTCGCTCGCCCACGCGCACATCACGCTCAGCGTTATAATTCGCAAAAAAATATAAAACGATGAATCTTTCAGCATACCGCTCATTATTAGCGCGAAAATGCAGTAGAACAAGCTGCGCGCACCTTTGTAACGTAGGTTGCAGGAATGGAAGATGGTGGAAAAACTCTTAAAATCACTGCCTGCACAAATCTGTTCTTTTCTCGTACGATAAGTGAAAATTTTTTAAACCAAAAGGCAATCTCGTGCCAGAAAAAGATCGTCGTATTGGTTTCATCGCCCTGCTGTTTGTTTCGGTCGGGGGTATTCTCGGATCAGGATGGCTTTTCGGACCGCTTTACGCTGCACAACTAGCAGGTCCCTCTGCGTTGATCGCCTGGATGATCGGGGGATTAGCGATCATGGTGATCGCGTTAAACTTTGCGGAACTCGGGGCCATGCTCCCCTTAAACGGAGGAATCACACGGTATGCGCTACTGACCTATGGGCCGACCGTTGGGTTCGTCGCATCCCTTTCCAGTTGGTTGACATTCACCGTAATCGTTGCGGCAGAGGTTCAAGCCGTGCTCCAGTACCTCTCAATCTATTTCCCCTGGCTCACCGAAAACATCACTGGCGAGGCAGGGAAATCCACAACACATCCTTTGAGTTTTCCCGCCGGATTTGTATGTGCCGCCGCATTGTGGATTCTGTTCTCACTAATAAATTGGCGTGGAATTCATTTTTTTGCCCGAATTAACAATGGATTGACCTGGATAAAAATCGGCTTGGTTGTGACAGTGACAGTTGCACTCTTCTTCCTCTCATTTAGCTGGGAGATCTTTGATGACCCGAAAGAAGGTGGTTTTTTTCCTCATGGGTGGAGCGGCATTTTTCAGGCTCTCGCATACGGTGGAGTAATTTACGCATTCACGGGTTTTCAGCATGCTGCGATAGCCGCTGGAGAGTCAAAGAATCCGCATCGCGATGTGCCCATTGCTGTACTAGCCTCGATCTTTTTTTGCCTACTCTGTTACGTCGCCCTGCAATTTGCTTTCCTAGGGGGACTTCGAGAAGTCACTTTTTTAACTGCGGGAGACTGGTCCAACCTGCAGTTTGAAGATCAAGTTGGGCCGATCGCCGGCCTGGTAAAGTCGTTAGGGGCAGTCTGGTTATTTTATCTGGTGCTGGGCGGCGCGATTGCTTCCCCACTCGGGGCAGGTCTGATCAATCTGGGTTCGAGCATGCGGATTGCACAGGGCATGGGTCATGACCGCTATCTTCCACCCCGCCTAAGTCGTACCGGACAACACGGGACTCCAGGGCTGATCATTGTTTTATCTTTTCCGATCGGACTCTTTCTGTTTCTACCTTTCCCCGGGTGGCAATCCCTGGTGGCATTCCTGACTTCGGTGGTTGTACTGGCTTACGCCATCGGTCCGTTAAGTCTTTTGGCACTTCGTGACCAGCTTCCCGATTTAAAGAGACCGTTTCGCCTTTGGTTTGCCGCTTTTTTTTGCCCGCTTGCTTTTGTGATTTGTGGACTTTTAATTTTTTGGACCGGATGGTCAATCGTATGGAAGCTTGGATTGGTTTTTTCAGTTTGTGGCTGTCTTTTCATGGCGACCCATCTGACCCGTGGTCAACGGATGCATCTACGGTCCGCTATTTGGTTAGTGCCTTTTCTCGGTGGAATTGTGTTGATCACCTGGCTGGGGAGTGAACAGGGCAACCTACAACTCAGCCAAACTCAGGCGACCTTGGCGGTTGCGGTCGTCTCACTGGGCTCCTTCTACCTCGCACGTAAACTTACGATAACCCCGGAAGAAACGCAGCAATATTTTGCTCAAATCGAGGCGGCTCGGCTCGAGGAACTTGAAGAGCAAAACCCAAACGATGTCGCATTTCTCGACGTAAAGTGAAGCGTCGCCAGATCTACGTCTATCGCGGCGCGTTCAGCCACTTAGGCGACCCTTCCAGCGTTGCAATCGGTGTCCCCATTTGTTTTTCACATGACCTGCTCGGTGGGACACTTTCGCTCCCCAGCTACTGCGGTGTGGCGGATCGGTAGACTCAACGATCTGTTGCAACCGCGATTTGATTTTAGAGGGTTGTGCGAAGTCAGGGAATCGATCGCCTGGATAACGCGGTTGGCGCATCACCTCCAAGTAAGCATTGTCATCCTGATCAAGTTCGATGATCCGATCAATCACCGCTTCATTGCTCCCCAACTCATGGTAATTGATAAAACTAGCGGGATTGAAATCATGATCGATTTTCGGATTACCCCAATATATCGGCACAGTGTTTGCCGCGAAAGCGTCAGAAATCTTTTCCGTAACGTAGCCAGGATAGGAAGTATTTTCGTAGGCAATCGTAAATTTGTACTGACTCAAAAAAGTAAGCTTGTCACCCACACGATGACCGAGATTATTCTTGTACCTGCCGCCCGAATCGACAATTTTATATTTGCTCAACTGCTTGAACAATTCATTGCGAACGCGACACGAAGGGTTCGAGTATAGGAAATTACAAAAACCATTCTTTTTTTGCAGCAACGTTTCGGGATCCCAGTCACAAGGCGTCTGCACATTTCCCCAGAGTGCCAAGGGAAATCGGTAGTTTCGCGGATCATCAAGGAAATCAAAGCTGAACGCGTAATCGCAAACATTGAAATCCGGACGCACATTTTCGCCAGTGATAAATAATTTGCGACATCGATAGTTCAAGTGCTCGGTACCGAAGGGCAGAAAAAGAAGCAGGTCGGGATCGTCGGAGAAAGAGACGTCATACATTTCTGTCAGGAGCTTGCTGAACAGATTATTCTCGATATTCCACCCGCGATAATAGTCTGTGAATTTAATCTTTAACTGCGGCTTCATGCGATCGGCTAATCAGGGCACTTTGCGGACGTGGAAACGAACGTGGCGGGGTGCCCATTCTAAAATGACATCCCATGCTACGCGAAGAGCGATCTGGCCGAATCAGCACAAAAATGAGGGTCGGTGGTGCCATGCCAGCGGAAACGAGCGTGGCTTATCGCAGTGAATTAAAGTGAACAACTGTCACATGCATCGCAAGGATCACAGCATGGTTTACATACCGGGATGCGAATCGTTTGAGGAACCATCTTACAGACTTGAGTCTGAACCGGTTTTTGCACTTGATGGGGAACACAAACCTTGTAGGTCTCAACGCGTTTTTCCGGGATCATCCGATATGTCGTCACGTTGTAACTACGCTGCTGCTTTTGCGGTACCATGCAGGTGTAATTGACTTGCCTCGTCATGGGCACGCACTCGGTTTCGCAAACCTGAATATTCCGCTGGCGGGTCTCGGTCCGATAATTGCACACTCGCACCGTGCGGGTCCGGACTTCTGGTTTGCATACCGTGACTTTGTATTGGCAGGGAACCTGTACCTGTTCTACTTTAAAGCTAGTGACAGGGATCTGCTCGGTGATCGTTTTAGGTACATAGACCGGTTTGCACACGGTCCGCATTACAGCCCTTCCGCACGGATCGCATGACGGCACTTGCGTCATTTGATTGACCCAGCAGCCGGCGTCCCGACAGACTGTTTTCATAACGGTGACCGGTACCTTACGGCAAGTGGTGCGATAGGTTTGACGCACTTCCGTCTGCGGGACCTGGACCGTGTATGATTGCGTGACGTTTTGCCAAACGGGGACTTGCACTTTGTAGGCCTGCGTTACGGTACGGGTAACAGGACGCATGACCGTGTATTTTTCAACACGCGTTCTCTGCTCGGGCACCATCACAGTGACGTTACACGAACGAGCGGATGTTTCCGCAACACGCTTGTATACGGTATACTCCCGCTGTCGCGTTTCGTTACGGTACTCGGTAACAGTGCACATTTTGGTTTCGGTCATCATTTGCGGACGCATCACAGTTCGCTCGATATACTGCGGTCCGCTGGATTCGGCGGCAACGAGGGAACCGGTACCAACGTCAGTTGCAATGATCAAACCAGTGAAAAGCGACAACCAACATAGGGAATTTTGATGAGTCACGTCTGTACCCTCAATGAATGGGGAATCGGGCTGTGGTGCGGAATCGATTCGCCGGTCTGTGTGCTGGGAAGCCCTCCTCGGATTTTCCCGAGCACCAAATTCCGATAAAAGTATTCCGATGCGTTTCCGTCAAGCTAATTGCATCAAAATCGCCTGTCAAGTATTTCACCCGAGGTTTTGGTCATCGAATCTTCCCCTCGGTTCCGGTTGCAACGGTCAGGGTGGCTCCACCGGTTACAGCACGACACCGGGCATGCCCGAAGATCGCCTTTCGACGGAAATCGATCGGGGAAAGAGGCAAATTTGCCGTGGCGTGCTAGCAGCAGCGTTGCGACTGCCACTTGAGGGCAATTAGCCCGTGCCTGGCAAAGATCGACGAGCAATGAAGATTTGCTGGCAGAATTTTGAGTTCAGACGATCTGCGGTGGTCCGTAATGAGACTGTGATCGCTCCGGTTGAAGTATCTCCGCGCGATCGTATTCTTTGGCCTCGATATCAAACTCATACTTTTTGAGTTCCAGATACATCAGCACACTTGCCAGAACTAGAGCGACAAAGGCAACGATCAACATCACTGTATAAATATTGGCACGTTGTTTAGCTGTTGCACCCACCGGTATTTCACTCCGCTTGGGACCAAAAAAGTTGTCTTAATATTCTACGGATTTTAGTCGTGCCGAAAACAGATCGATACCGATTCCCGCCGCACAATTAGGAACTCGACGAAGATAAATCTGCAGAGAACTTCAGATTGCGACGCGTTTCCACGCGGTCTTTTGCTCGGATTTCCCCTTGCTGCCGACTGCGATCTACCCGACCCACTGACTTGTCAGGTGTGGTTCGTACGATTTCGATCTGGCCAAGGTATCGGCCCCCACGAAAAACCTCCATAGTGTTGCCCTGCCTAATTCCATCATCACTACCGATGGTGACTTCGACAAAGATTTTATCTTTCATCCGCTTCACTGCTGTGATGACCCCATCGATCGGCGGCGGTGTACCCTCAATCGGCGTGTGTTTGGTTAGGTTATTGGCTTTTAGGACCCGCTCAGCGAGCGACAGCTCATCCAGCAACTGCCCGCGGCGCTCTTCCAAGCGACGACGCTCTCCCTCGCTTTGATGAAGCTTTTCAGTCAGGGTCATGTATTCTTCCAATTGCTTGTCGATCACGCCGCGAGTTTCTTTAATGTCTCCTCGCATCTGCCCGTTTTCCTCTCGCAAGGAATCAAGAATATCCTGCTGATCTTTGACCTTGGTAAGCAACTCATTCAATTCTTTAACGCGGGCATTGTAAGTTTTGTTGAGTGAATCGTTTTGTGTTAGCAGCTCGTTAAGTTCTGACTCCAATTTTGCCATTTCTTGTCTTTTGGCAGCTTCCTGAGTCGCAATTTCACCCTGCAATTCATTCTTCTGAGACTGGAGCTCAACGTTCTTCTGTTGTGCGTCTTCGAGTTGCTTCTTCCAACCAATTTTTTCGCCGCGCGGTCCGATTTCCGTGCGGAGTACTTCTTCTCTCCAATTTTTGTGGGTGGCGTAAATCATGACGGCAAACGACATGAACACTACGCTCATGCAGAAGATGAGGAAAACGAATATTTTACCAACGAGGTTCATCGAACCCCTCCTTGCTCGAGCGCGGACCGGGACCTTGCGGACCGGAAAAAAGAAAAAACCCTAGCGTTTGAAAAATTATAGTTATGTCTTAAATCGACTGTCAAACAAACCAATAATGCCACAAATTCTAATCGGACCCCCGATCCCTATAAACCGCAAAACCGTCACGTAAAAAGGCTGCTTTTTCTCGATTGCCGGGCTGACCGCCGGCGGAATCGGAAAATCGACCGCAAATGATCCGTACCGGCGATTTGGGGCTAGATCGCGGACGGTCGCCGGTATCACATCCTGGATGTCAGGGCAAATTATCCGACCGACGGGCCGCATAAATTGCCCACATGCTCACAACGGCGACGATAAGACCGCAACCGCCACCGAGTAAATCTCCGATGCTCAAATAAAAACTTTGTAAAGGCTCTAACTGAGGTTCGACAAATAGGACCTTCGATTCTCTCCGAGGTCCGAGCTGCCTTACCCGACCGCGACCATCGATTGATGCCGAAAGGCCGGTATTGGCTGCGATCAGCAGCGGCGTGCGAAATTCAACGGCTCTAAATATGCCACAGATCAAGTGCATGTCTAGTGCAGACGATCCCCAAAACCAACCATCATTGGTCTGGCTCAAAAGCACATCGGGCGTTTGCCGTCGGCGATCTAAATCCAACAGTTGCCGCCGGATCACATGAGGCAGGACTGTCTCGTAACAAATATTCGGCGCAAATCGGCAATCGTCAATTTCATAAACGGTTGCCGCTTCGCCCGATGTTAAACCGCCCGTCAAAGGTGTCAAAGCGTAAAGCGAGGGAAACCATTCGCCAAACGGTACATACTCTCCGAACATCACGAGGTGCATCTTGTCGTAACGGCCCGCGATCTTCCCTGCACTGTCAAGCATTATAGATGAATTGAAGCGATCAACTTTACCCGCTCCGTAGTGTTCCCGATCGGTACCCAGCACCAAGGCAAATGGTTGCGGCTTGGTGCGCCCACGAAAGTGAACGAGATTTTGTAAGAGTTGCGATAATTGTTGCTTTGCATATTTTTTGAGTTGATGTACTGCCAAAGGAAGCTGCTTCGCTTGCTCCAGCCGAAGGGCCTCGCTCGCCTCCACGATTTGCCAATCGGCGATTAAGCTCGCTGGCAACCAACTGCCATCATCTGTTTCAATCATTGGAATGGTCGACATCGATTCTGGCCAGACAATCATTTTAATTTCTCCTGGATCACGCAGTGCCTGGCGGGTTAGTCCTTCATACTCATCTTTTATCAGTCGCTGAGTTTCCTGCGGATCGCGATCAAACTGAGTGTCGATACTGCCTTGGATCAATGCCACGCGGGGACCAAACGGCCCGGGCGGACTATTTAGCCGATGGGTGCCATACAAAAAAGCAGCAAGCGTTAGTGCAACGGCTGGTAGCATGGGCCACAACGTTGCACGGTTCCCGGCGTAAGGAATCACCATTGCTAGGGCAGCGGCGACAAACATCACCAGAAAACTTACCCCGTACGCTCCAAACAGATCACTGCACTGAATGATTGCAAGCCAATCATGTTGAGTATGCCCCAACGTGGCCATCAAAAATCCGGTCAACAGATGACCTCGATAAAATTCCATGCCCGTCCACATGACAGGAGCGACAATCAACAGTGGCACTTGAACTCGGTGAACGGCAAAACGGGAAACACCAACAAAGAGCGGCAAATAAAAAGCTAGATACGTGGTTAATGCAATCCAACCCAGGATGGCCAACAGATGTGGCAGCATAACCCAGTAAAATAGTGTGCCGAAATAAACCCAGCCTACTCCGTAGAGAACTACATAGGGTCGCCATCCGCTGAGATCGTAACGGCGTATCAGCAACAGCCAGCCTATCGGTGCAAACCACGCCAGCCAGCCAAGATCTAGCGGCGGAAGGGCGAGCCACATTAGGCCTGCGCTGAGTAGGCCGAGCACAAGTGTCGATTCGCACCACGAAACTCGAGCAGGATCTGATGCGGAAGCTTGCACTGCGTGAGAACCTGTTTGTCTGCCTGGTTTGATATTTGCAATTCGCGTGTTGGCTTGAGGCACTGCGGGTCTGAATGCCGCCTGCAACACGGACATGTGTTGCACGATACGGGGCACGGCGTCCTGTTGCCAGAGCGGTTTGGGCGGGGATCATCTCCTCAGTCGATCAACTGGTAGGCGACTGCCCTTCCGGCAGCATAGGGTTTTTCATCGGCCGGAAAGATGGCCAATGCGTTCGCTCCGGACAGGGCTCGCAAATCACCTGACCCATGCCATTGAAGACACTCGATCTCCGTACCGCCTGCCACCCGGTGCAAACGCGCCGGATGAAAGACCGTTCTCTTTCCTACCCCCTCGAATCTGTCGCGTAACACGGCCGTTGGCAACGGTGCCTCGACATCTCCAAGCTTTCCCGCTAATTGCATGAGAGCCGGACGGACAAAAGCCTGAAAACAAACAAAGCTGCTCACCGGGTTTCCAGGTAAACCGAAAACTTTGGTCTGCTTTGCATTCTTTGCGACACCGAACCAGAGCGGCTTACCCGGCTTAACGCTCACCTTATGGAAAATCGCCTGCACATCGAGATCAGCAAGCACACCCGGCACAAGATCTAAAGTACCGGCAGAAACACCGCCCGAGATGATCAAAACGTCTGCGGAAAGACCCTCTTCGATGGACCGACGCAAGTGGTCGATGTTATCTCTGCCGATCCCGAGGTCCCGAACCTGTAGTCCGAGTTGACGACCACAGCCGAGAAGCATCGGGCCATTACTATTACGAATTTTTCCCGGCGGAGGATCCATCGAGGGATCTAACAATTCGTCGCCCGTTGGCAGGACTGCCAGCGAAGGCCGGGGAATCACCCGTATGCCGCTACAACCGACTTGCGCAAGAAGCCCCAGCTCCACACCCCCAATCGTTGTCCCGGCAGTGAGAACTAGCTGTCCCCGCTTTATTGATTTTCCCTGCCGCATGATATTTTGCCCTGCGGTTACGTGTGCATCGACGAAATGTGCAATGCCCCGTCGTTGATGCGGTTCGTCTCGACACTCGACATGCTCCATCATCACCACCGCATCCGCGCCTGGCGGGATTGCCACCCCTGTCATCAAGCGAACCGTGTTACCACTCTTGACCTTGCAGGTCGGCACGCTTCCGGCGGTCACCTCTTCCAGAATTTCTAACTCAACTGCTATCGATCCTGAATTTTTTTGCACGCCGCGAATTGAGAAATCGGAAGCGCAGACCGCATATCCATCAACAATTGATTGGTCGTGCCGTGGCACATCGAGATCGCTGCACACATCCTCATCCAGAACACATCCGAGTGCATCGGTAAGCGGCAAACGCTCTGCTGATTTGGCATGCACCGCTTCACGGATGGATGCCAGAGCCTCTTCCACTGAGATCATATGACCAACTCCGTTGCACGTCATGACTCATCCTGTGGGCACAACGCTATAGGCTTACTGAAAGAAACTGGCTGAGAATCGTACCACCGTCGAGCGTTAAAAAACTCTCCGGATGAAACTGAAGACCGAACAGTGGATGCTCGCGATGGCGGATCCCCATAATTTCCTTCTTTCCATCCGGCGTGTGGGACCAGGCGGTCACTTCAAAGTCGGAACTCAAGGACTCAGGATCGACAATCAAGCTGTGATAACGAGTTGCAGTAATTGGGTTGGGTAAACCGGCAAAGAGATGGCACCCATCATGATGGATTTCATCGGTCTTGCCATGCATTAGCCGGTCGGCACGAACGATCTTCGCACCGAATGCCTGAGCGATGGATTGATGACCGAGGCAGACGCCAAGGAGAGGAATCTTACCAGCCACCTTCTTAGCCACTTCGAGTGAAATTCCCGCCTCATTAGGCGTGCATGGTCCTGGAGAAATTATCACGTGAGTGGGTGCAAGAGAAAAAATCTCCTTCACCGTCAGCGCGTCGTTACGACGCACCACCAGATCCAGGTCCGGATCGTGTTCTCCCAACCTTTGCACCAGGTTGTAGGTAAACGAATCGTAATTATCAATCAACAGAATCATTTTTTAGAGCTGCAAGCAGAGCAGGGCGTATTTAAACGTCT
>DLCF01000005.1 GCA_002480485.1 Planctomycetaceae bacterium UBA7805 | reverse complement strand
AAACTCCTTAAGCGCGCTGGCGAGCCTCCAAAAGGGCTGGACGGTTGAGGACGGTGGCGACCGAAGTTGCTGTTGAGGTCTGAATCGGTGATTGATAAGTAAATATTGGTATCGATCTGCTAGGTTGCTAGGATCACTTTTCAGGTAGTCTTGGGCATATAAACGAAAGATCTAAAAGTGCTGAAACCAGCGATCTATATGAGTGCAGATCGGCGACACTTTCTGTGTAGCACGGCAGCAATGATCGCTTTACCAGCTCTCGAATCCCTCGCAACCACGAAGCCCAAGGATGCCGCTTCGGAGAACCAGTCCAATGCCCCCCGGAACTTCGTTGCTATTGGTACCTTTCTGGGTTGGCATCAGAACACGTTCTATCCTAAACAGTCAGGTAAGAACTATAAGATGCCGACCACGCTCATGCCGCTGGCCGACTATCGCGACAACTTCACAGTTTTTTCCGGCCTCGATCATCGAGCACCTAACGGCCACGGAAACTGGAGCAATTTTCTTTGCGGGCATTCTCCTCAAAAATATTCGCTCGATCAGATGATCGCGGATCGGATCGGGCAAAAGTCTCGGTTCCCCTCCTTACAACTGACGGCAGGATCCAGTAATGGTGCTAAAGGTAGTGCTCGGGCGATTAGCTACACCCGGCACGGACTCGCGTTACCAATGATCATGCGGCCGAGTGTGCTCTATAAGCAACTGTTCATAAGTAAGGAGGACCGGGCTCGCACTGAGCATTTGATCCGCAGTGGCAAGAGTGCGCTAGATAACATTGTGGATGACGCGAAACGGTTAGACCGATCATTGCCCCAGATAGATCGAGACAAGTTGCAGGAGTACTTCAATTCTGTTCGCGAATTGGAACGAAGTATGGCCCGGCAACTGACGACGGTGAACGACTACTTTTCGCTGCCAGACTACAAGCTTCCCAACTACGATCCGATTACGCCTAACCTTCAAATGGAGGCCGCAACAATTATGTACGATCTCATGGCGTTGTCTTTGCAGACCGAATCAACCCGCGTTATTTCGCTCTACCTCGATGGTTTGGGGCAAGTATTCTCAATTGACGGTCGTGCGCTAGGGTCCGGCTATCATGGGCTTTCGCACCACGGCAACGACCCTGATATGATTCGTGATCTGGTGGCGATTGAAACAGCCCATATGCATTGCTTCAGCGGGTTTCTCAAGCAGTTGAATGAAAAGAAGAACGCTAGGGGCCAATCGCTTCTTGAGGATACTGTCGTATTGATTGGAACGGGGATGGGCGATGCTAGTCGCCACAGCAACCGCAACTTGCCGACCTTGGTAGCCGGAGGCGGATTCAAGCATCAGGGGCATGTTGCAACCGATCCATCGAAGATGAACTCTCCGCTTCTGGGTGATCTATGCATCACGCTGATGCAGAAGCTCGGTCTCGAAGATGACACCTTCTCCAACGCCTCACGCAACATGAACCAAGTGTTTTCTTGAACATCAGAATCACACTCATCGCAGCAGGGGTGGGGCTGGTCTTGGCAAAGGCCTTGCCTGCTTCAATCCCAGATAAGCAGGTCGAGTTTCTATCGAACTATTGCATAGATTGTCACGATGCCGATCTCAAGAAGGGCGGGATCAATCTGGATCTAGAGTCCGTCGATTGGGAAGACAAGCAATCTCGCGACATTTGGGATCGGGTTCTGCACGTCAGTGACCAGGGCCTGATGCCGCCTGCGAATAAAAAGCAACCCTCGGTCGATGAGTGGCAAACACTTCGGGAATGGGTGGCCCCAATGCTCCTTAAGCATACGCCGATCGGCGGCACCCTGCCGCGTCGACTCAATAAGTCCGAATACCAGGCTACAATCCGGCAGCTATTCGGAATGCCGGAGTTCGAACTGCCCATCGGCTTTCCGGGCGACACTGAACTGCATGGCTTCAACAATACAGGCGCGGGACTTGTCTTGTCGCCAACCCATTTTAAAGCTTACGCCAAGGTTGCAAGCACCGTTGCCGATGAACTCTTTCCGCCCGAAAAAGGGAAGCCGAAGATACAGAAATGGGTCGCCGGCCCAAAAGATATGGTCCTGAGCTTCTCAGCGGCGTCGGTTCACAGGGATGCGTTACGCCTTGCATCCCGTAGCGTCGACATCATGCGAAGCTGTAGTTGGCCGAGTCGAATCGAGATTGGCGAATCGGGCAGCTATCGAATTTCCGTCAACGCATCCAAGTTCCTCTCTGAAAACGGGGGGCCTTTTGCCGAGGCGATGATCCTTGAGGTCTACGCACGCGCGGTGAGCGCGACGGATCGCTCCAAGATTCAAGACTTCCGATTGCTTAGGGAAATCAAGGTCACCGGTGAGAATTCTCAAGCGACGGCCTTTATGGCTGATATTTATGAAGGTGAAACAATCTTGTTCCGCTGGAAAAATGCGGAGATGACCCACGACCCGCCGGCTGTAAGCGAGGCCTTCGTGGCGTTGGCTAAGGCGAATCCCAGGTTCCTTGCAGCCTGGTTAAAAGTTGTGTTTCCAGAGGGTGATCCCAAAAAGCCCATCCGAATTGCTGTTCTACGAGGGCGTAACGGTTGGGACAAAGTATACAAAAACATGAAAGATCCAGATTTGGATCTGACCCACGCCTCAACCGACTCGGTTATGGCCAAGGCGTTTTTCAAACTTGTTACTCAAAAGGGCAAGGCCTCGGTTGCCGATAGCCTCTGCTACTACTACTTTGAGAACGGTCCAGCACTTGAAATTCATTCGGTGACGGTCGAAGGACCATTCATGATCGTCGACGGCCCCAAAGACATTCTAAGAGCCGAGTTGCGAGAGCAGTTTGCCGGCCTTCGCAAGGTAACTGATTCCGATGAAACGTATGCTCGACAGATGCTCGAACGGAGTTTGCCCAAAGTGTTTCGCAGGCCGGTGGACGACCAAATAGTGGACCGGTTTCTGAGTATTGCCGTAGAGCACTGGTCAGCCGGTCATTCTTTTGACGAAGGTTTGCATTTGCTGATTCGAAGCATGCTGATTTCGCCACGTTTCCTGTATCGATCGTTTGGTGAGGGAAAGATGGACGACCACGATCTGGCAACACGTCTGTCCTACTTTCTGACGGGTGGCCCACCGGACGCGATACTCGTTGATCTTGCCCGGCGAAAGCGCTTGTCGCCCGCGTGGGTTCTGGAGCGGGAGTCGAAGCGACTAATGCCAAAGAACGCTACAGATGTGTTCATCAGGGAGTTTACCGGACAATGGCTGGACACCGCTTTGTTGCCGGAGATCATGCCTGATCCCAAGTTCAACTTTTCATCTGAGGATGTTGAGATGGCGCGGAGTGAAATTGAACACTTCTTTGCAGCCATGCTCCGCGAAAACCGGCCGGTGACTGACTTCATCGATCCGGACTTCACCTACACCTCACCGCTGTTTGCGAGTGACGTCTACGAGCTTAAGCAAAATAGTAAATCTAAAACCCTGCGGCGGATTCCTTTGGAGCGGGGCGGGCGCGTTGGCGGATTGCTAGGTCAATCCGCGATCATGATGGCAACGGCCAACGGGGTCGATACCCAGCCGGTGCTACGCGGAGTGTGGGTTTTGGAAAATATCCTTGGCTTCACTCCACTGCCGCCACCGAAGGATGTGCCAGCCCTGACAGCGGACACGCGTGGGACAAAGACGCCGCGCCAGATACTCTCAGCCCACACAAAAAACGCCTCCTGCGCGACGTGCCACAAGCGAATCGATCCCATCGGCTTCATACTAGAAAACTATGATCCGGTGGGGAGATGGCGAACCGAGTGGCCAAAGGGTAACGTGAGTATCGATGCATCAGGCGTTTTGCCGGACGGGACCAAGATCCGCGACGTCGTTGAATTCAAAAGATGGCTCACCGAAAATGTGGATCTGTTCAGCAGATGCCTAGCCGAGAAGTTAATGGTATACGCTACTGGCCGCGAACTCAATTACGCTGAGTGCCATGAGATAAAACTGATTGTCGACGCCAATAAAAAAAACGGTAACGGCTTTCGTGACCTGTTGCTTGCTCTCATCACCAGTAAGACGTTCGGCACGAAATAGTCTTTGATGATACACTGACGTGGGTCCGAAATCACCGCCGGTGAGTTGTTGGACATCCATGGTGTAACGGCCCACCATTGACCTAACCCTTGGCGTTGGTATTGAGGTTCTGCCCTAACCTTAGGTGATGGTTTACTTGAGATGATTTAGTGAATGGCGAGCCTCCAAAAGGGCTGGA
>DLCF01000108.1 GCA_002480485.1 Planctomycetaceae bacterium UBA7805 | reverse complement strand
CACGCTGCTCTTAGCCCTTCTTGGGCTGGCGCTGCTGCCGCGTAGAAGATGGCGGTAAGTTAAAGTGATGATCATCTAAATCCAGTCGCGAAAGCGCTGTAAATAGCCTTTCAGTCTATAAAATATTCCTGCAAAATCGCTTGTGTCACAAGCTTTTTCCGTTAGTCTGGTTCTTGGGCGGATTCGCAAAGAACCGCTATTAAAATTCGATTCGATCGCGCTTCGGTTGCTTTGCATAATCTCAGTCGGGTAGTTTGCGATTCATTACAGGGTGCCTCTTATGCCGTTCATTTTGTTGCAATCATACTTTGGGAAGACTCGGTTCCGGGCCGCAATTCTAACTGCGGGCTTGCTCTGCGTTACATGTGAATCGGCTCNNNNCGGTAGGCTAAAGTGATAATCACCTTACACACGTCGAAAAAACGCTGTGATTAGCCTTTAAGTCTACAAAATATTCTTAAAAATCGCTTGTGTTATGCGATTTTTTCATTAGTCTGGCTTGAGATAGATTCGCGAGGAGATGCTATCAAAATTCGATTCGATAGCACTTCGGTTGCTTTGCAGAATCTCAGTCGGATTGCTCGCGCTTAATTAGAGGATGCTTCCTATGCCGTTTATTTTGCGATCATGGTTTTGTAAGACTCGGTTCCCAATCGGAATTCTCGCTGCAGGCTTGATCTGCGTTTCATTAGAATCCGCTCAGGCGGCCCCGATTGCCTATGATCCGTTCAATCAATCGCCGGTTGCATCCATCAGCGGGACCGCGAGCACACCGCCCGGGGGATGGCCCACTCGAGATCAGGTCTGGGGAGACGTTACCGGCACGGTTGGCATAAGTGCCGACTCGCTGAGCCCACCGAGTGGGGCGATTAACGTGGCCACTAACGGCAACCGAGCAACGGTGTTTAATCAAACCGGCAGCCAGGTCGCTGCGTTCCGTGATTTTGGTACGACGTTTTCCACAGCACCCGGTACCGGCGACGATCTGTGGTTCAGTTTCCTCTATCGGCCTGCAGATCGAACTGGCGGGGTCGGCATTAACGAAGGCATTTCGCTGTTTAAGGGCGGAACAGAAAAGATGTTTTTTGGCGCAGACGGTAATGGTGATCTTGTGATTAGAGCAATTGGCGGTCAGTCGGTCCTCTCGGGTGATCAATTTGCCAACACATTTCTTGATGCGACCTCGAATCAGACGTTCCTCATCGTAACGAACGTGCGCGGAACCACCGACTATTCAATCTGGGTTGATCCATCTGGCTTTGACCAGTTGCTGGGTCTGCCCACCGGCGGCACCAGTGCGTCTCTTTCATCAAACCTCAATACGTTTGATTTTGATCGGGTTCGGCTTGGTGATGATACAACGTCACCGGCTCAGGGGGCCGCCATGTTTGATGAGTTTCGGATGGGCACAACAGCCATCGATGTCATCCCCACTTCGGTTCCCGAACCCGCGACGCTGCTATTAGCTCTCGTGGGGCTTATGCTTCTTCCACGACGCAGGCGGCGATAGGTGGCATTGGCATTTTCATCGGCATATTTATGGGTAAAGTATGCGTTGCAGTGCCCTGATTATCATTCTTTTATCGACAGCTTCCACTAGAGATAGCGCATGGTATCAAAAGGTCGAAGGCACCATCGTTGATCCCATTCAAAGCATTGCAACGGGTGGAAGTCACTCGTACTCAGGCAACAAATTGAAGCCTTCTGCGAATCTGGCGGGAGCCTATTTGTTTTATGCAGACTTGAGAGACGCTAATCTGAGCGGAGCAGATCTGGTTGGGGGACCGTTCAGATTAATATTCATGGAGGTTTGCAGATTCTCGAAAGAATTCCCTCTCAATACGTGGGGAAAAATTATCAATCAGCGAGTGTACTTATGAAATACAAGATATTTCTTATTTTGTTTATTGTTTTTGTCGTGGGATGCGGCAAGCGAATCATCCGTGTCGATACCGACACACTCCCTGAGCAACTGTACGGGAAAACAAGGCAGGAAATTAAAGCCCTGTATGGCCCGCCAACTGCCGTTTTTAAATATGGCAAAAATCAAGCGTGGGATTACGATGCGTTGTGGGTAGATAATCTCAGCGAATATCCTTTTGAGTCATGCCGAATTTCTTTTGTCACTGTATCGTCTGATGATGGCAAGAAAAAGGAATTGCGGGTGTCCACCGTGACATTTAGTAAGATTCGATAAAACGAAGGACTGATTCACTGCGACAATGCAAGTCAAACACATACGGTTAATCAGGTAACCTTGGGTGGTTCCGCACTTAGAGCCTTTTCTCATAGTTAAACGTCTCAAGCGATACCACAGTCCAGGAAAATCGAATCCCGCTGATGCAATAAAATGAGCAGAAGATACACGCCGCTGCAGTCGGCCGCTCAGTGTTTACGGTGTTGTAATAGATTGATTTAAAATCGGTAAAATTCGCAATGAAGTATTCGCTCGGTTGTCCGAGCTGTTGCTTTGAACTACCAATACTCTATGCCTGCCCCATCCAGTCGCAATCGATTCTTGGAATACCGAAAAGAGGTGCGCAACCGAAGTGCAACCGGGCAAAGATCAGAGATTGATGTGCCGCCTAATCGTAACCCTAAGAAAATCGGCGAACGGGATCGGAAATTCTGGGAGCTTTTCTCGCAGTTTCTCACGCTGACTGCTAAGCATCGTCGCCAGATTGTCTCGTCGCTCGCATTGCTCACCCTCGGAATTGGTCTTCGGTTGATCCCACCCTTCGGTACGAAGCTTGCAATCGATTCCGTATTAACGACTCCCCCCAAACCAATGCCGGAATGGATCCAGGCATTGCAGCCGCCCTCCAATCCGATGGATCTGCTGCTTGCGATTGTGGCACTGGTGGTTTTGGTAACGATCGTGTCTACCATTGTGCACCTGGGTAGCCGTTGGATTGCTACGAAAGCAGTCAATCAAACACAAGTCACCATCAGGCGTCGTGTCTTTGAGCGGGCGGTAAAGCTGCCACTTAATAAGGTATACAACATGAAAAGTGGCGGGGTGGCGAGCCTGATACGCGAAGACGCAGGTGGAGTCGCGGAGTTGATTTTCAGCATGCTCTATAACCCTTGGCGGGCTATCGTACAATTTTTTGGAAGCCTGGTCATACTGGTGCTCGTCGACTGGAAACTGATGGTTGGGGGCATGCTGCTGCTGCCAGTCGTTTGGGTGACCCACCGCACCTGGATCAACCGTATCCGACCCCTGTACCGAGACGTAAGGAAACAGCGTCAATATATTGACGGGAACGCAACAGAAACCTTTTCTGGTATTCGTGTCGTTCGAGCCTTCTCAAAAACGCGTAATGAGTCATCGCGTTTTGTGCGCGAGGGCGACTTCCTTGTGCGACAGCAGCTCTTCACCTGGTGGTGGACACGGATTATTGAAACAATTTGGGAGGTCGTCGTACCGCTAGCGTCAACTGGCCTACTGCTGTACGGAGGATATCAAATCATCAATAGCGAATTAACACTTGGTGACCTGATGATGTTTCTTGTTTATTTGACTATGCTGCTAGGGCCGTTGGCAACCATTGCGGCAAGCGCAGTATCTTTTCAAAATAATCTCGCTGGACTCGACCGCGTCCTAGACGTGTTAGAGATTAAAGACGAGCTTGAAATACGGCCCACCGCAGTCTCCCTGAGTCGCGGAGATGTGCGAGGTTCGCTCTCGGTCTGTGATATGTCTTTTGCATACCCTGAATCAAACATGTTGGTATTGCAGGACATCAATCTTGAGGTTCGCGCGGGTGAAACGGTCGCCTTCGTGGGGCGCAGCGGTGCGGGCAAAACTACACTCACCAACCTCATTGCCAGGTTCTACGACACCGCGTCTGGGAGTATTTGCCTTGATGGACGCGATTTGCGTGACATCGAACTCGAAAGCTATCGCCGCTTGCTCGGCATCGTCGAACAGGACGTGTTTTTGTTCGATGGCACCATTCGTGAAAACATTGCTTATGCTAAGCGAACCTCCAGTAAACGGCAAATTGCTGAAGCAGCGAGAGTTGCCGCAGCCGACCGTTTCATTGAACAGTTGCCGCATGGATACGATTCGATCATTGGCGAACGAGGAGTTAAATTGTCCGGCGGGCAACGCCAGCGCATCGCTATCGCAAGGGCAATTCTCGCGGATCCTAAAATTCTAATTTTGGATGAAGCAACAAGCAATTTGGATAGCGAGAGTGAACAGCTGATTCAAAATTGCTTGGCTCAATTACTGCAAGATCGAACGGCCTTTGTAATAGCACATCGATTAAGCACCATCACGGGTGCCGATAAGATAGTGGTGTTAGAGGACGGCCGTATTCGCGAAATCGGAAGCCACGAGGAATTGCTCGCTAAAGATGGTCAATATAAGGAAATGGTCACGTTACAAATGAGCGGCCGCCAAGAATATTGAACGACAGGCGGTGATTCCGGATCAGTTTTTAAAGAAAATGTATCGCGCTGGATTTTTCGGGATCCGAAGTGTAGGCCATTTTCATGGCCAGTTTGGTGTTGCTGATGCTATTGCATCCTGCCCCGTGGGCGGGTCGAGCGCGATCATAGAAAGATCTGCGCTAAACGAGTCTACCCGTCAAAATTGCCCCCCACAAAAACTCTAACAAGTCGGGCAGTTGGGAGCATTTGTGATGCTCATGGGGGCGGTAGTCCTTGTTTTTAGATAAAAGCTATGCAAATCTGATCTGTGCAGCTTATGAAGTAGAAAAAAATTCGCTTTACAGGTGTAAAAAATCAACAAATTATGAATATGGTTTGATTTAAAAACTCCTTGCGTTCCATTCGACCCTCGTTATACTCAGAGCTGGCAAACATCACGTCTTAACGCTTCACAGGGGAATGTCATGCGCACCGTATCAGTATCTGCTTTGGTCTTGGTGGGCTTGCTGTGCGCGGCTTCGTCCAACGCTTCAAACACACACAGCTGGACCACACTAGATTATCCGTCAGCGTCAAATACCTACCTGTACGGAATTGACGGCAGCAACTTGGTCGGTTGGTATACAGACGGGGCCAACGATTACGGTTTCCACTACGATGGTTCAAGTTGGACCAGTCTTTCGTATCCACTCGGTCTCGACACACACTTGCACGGAATTGATGGCGACAACGTTGTTGGGTCGTACGAGGACAGTAGCGGAAATCGTCACGGCGTACGTTACAATTTACAAAATCAGCAGTGGACAACTCTTGATCAGCCCGTGAATAGCTTGCCCCAGACCGATCTTTACAGTATTGATGACGAAAACATCGTTGGATACTACACGGATAGTAGTAATGTTCAGCACGGCAGTCTGTATGATGGCACCGTCTGGCACACCTATGACCATCCGTCAGCTACTAGAACCTTTTTTCATGGTGTTGACGGCCCGCTTTTAGTTGGTTCTTACTTTATCGCTGGGGATGAAAATGGCGTAATTTTCGACCGAGACGCACCTGTTGGGTCGCAGTGGACAGATTTAAATCATCCCACCGCATCAACTACGTTCCTGTATGAAATTGATGGGCCAAGCATAGTTGGAACCTACAGGGAGAATGGTGTCTCACACGGTTTCTTTTATGAAATGTTTTCTGGATCGGGATGGGAAACGCTTGATTATCCGGGGGCGGTAGGGACCTTTGTGCATGGTCTTGATAATAACAGTGCGGTTGGCTTTTACCGCAATAGCAGTGGTGGCTTTCAAGGATTTCAGGTCACTCTCGCATCAGTACCGGAACCGGCTGCGTTACTGATGGCTTTGAGCGGTTTAGCTCTGCTACCGAGAAGACGACGTCGTTAAGGCTTTCAGCTGCAATTTGTCAATGACGGGTTCATGGCATTGAGCTTAGGCCCAACCGGTGGCAGTCTGGTTCGCCATGCGTCTCGTAGGTATTCTTAAAGTCTCCCTGTAATCTACCGAAACGTTTGGGTAACCGGGCGACATTCATGGCTGTCCGGCTGTGTCGCTGGACTGCCTTAGGGCCAAGTTAATTTCACTCATTGGTCCTGTTGATCATCGATGTCACTCGTTCAACTTAACGAT
>DLCF01000116.1:2089-2906 GCA_002480485.1 Planctomycetaceae bacterium UBA7805 | reverse complement strand
CATCAGGAGGCAGGTGGGCGGTCCATAAGCGATAAAGATCATGCCCTTGGGCACTTTTCCAGCCTCGCAGGTGAACTCAGATTCGCCAAATTCGGTCTTTACCAGTGCCCGTTGGCCTTCAGCCAAGCCAATCGCCTCCATGTCATCGGCTTCCATGACCATGGTCTCGGTCAGTTGCTTGTATTCGTCGGAGTCCTTTCCCACGTTAATCAATGTCCCTTGCTTGGAGCTTCGGGAGGAATTGAGGATAAACCGTTTTTCGCTCATCGGTTGGATATTGCCTTGGGGCGGGCGAGATTTTAGCCGGGAGGCAGTAGCCTCCCGGCCGTTATTTTTTACTCAATAAATATCCATTTTTCAAGTCATCACGATTTTATCCGGTCGTCGCACTCTTACGTCATGCTGGCGCACTTTAAAGCGTTTTACAAAATTTCGATCATTTGCACGGTTCGCAACCACGCAGATGTTTTTCCAATAAAAATCGCTGTTAAGACACACTCTCTAACGGCAACAAAAATCAGGAATCTGCATGATTGATCACGCGGAGACAGGGATTGTGGTCGAAAGCCAACTATTGCTTTGGTCGCCAACGCCACTGCTGTGCGGCATCAAACCTGCAGCAAACGTGAATCGGGGAGGTGTTTCGACTGCGTTACAGGTGTTGCTGCGGATGACTGGTAACGCTTTCGTGTGCGATCGCCGATCAGGCCAAAGCTCGTGCGGCGCGGGCTTTGGCGACGATCTGCGGAGCGACAAATCGCAAAAGTAGCGGCGAAGGGACTCGAACCCCTGACACGCGGATTATGATTCCGCTGCT
>DLCF01000116.1:0-1801 GCA_002480485.1 Planctomycetaceae bacterium UBA7805 | reverse complement strand
CGGATTATGATTCCGCTGCTCTAACCAACTGAGCTACGCCGCCAAACAATAAAATTCCATCTTAAATTTGCTGCAGTTCGGCATCAAGAGGATGGCCCGAGCGACGGCTTATCAATCTATCATTCCAGTAGCTCATTTTTTAGGAAAACATCATCTGCATATCGGTGAATGACCTCAAAGTCGGGCAACTCAGCAAGCAGGGCTTTAAGTTGGGCTTGCCCCTCATACATCTCGCGGTTGTTGTACTCGGTATAGAAAAAGCGGCATCGTTGTAACGATTTTTGTGCACCGCGAATCAGATCAATCTCTGCGCCCTGAACATCGGCCCAAATGAAATCAATCGTGCGATCGGCTAAGCCATTTGCTTCGCACCATGAATCAAGTGTCTGGGTTGCTACTGAAATGGTTCGATCGAACGTGCACCATGGCTTCGATTCCAGATGTTGCTTGGGTTGCCGAATAGACCCGGAGCAGTCCCACCCCTCGGGATAGTCTTCGGCCGAGACACCCGGCGGCAGCCCGTCACTCATGTGGAAATCGATCTCGCCGTCATGATCTGATATTGCCAAACAGTGGACAGCAGCTTGCTGGTTGGCAATGCGATCGCGAAATTTTTTGATTGCTCTTGGATCGGGTTCAAAACAATGAAGCTCAATACCGGGGAAGAGGTTGAGAAACCATTCGCTATGGCTTCCGTCGTTGCAACCGATTTCAAGAATCAGAGGATCCTCTCGCCCGATCGCCTCAGTCAGATCGGTCTCAGTGATTGCACCCGGGGTGCATGGGATCTTTCCCCGCAATTTGTAGACGATGTTACGACGAGTTTGTTGAACTGCCTCTAAAATTTTTTTCACCTGACGCATTCCTATTGCTAACTGACCAATGATGGTCTCTTGGTGGTGGAACCGTGTAAGCTATTTGCGTTACTGCATGAGGATTCTAACCCCTTGGGTCTTGCTTCGCCAATAAAGATTTCCTCGGTATTGACGCAATGTTCGACAAAAGAATTGTGAGTCTGTGGGTGACCATTGATGATCATATGGTTGCCGGTCGACGGGGTCATCGGCCTGCTCCTGCTCAATCCTGCTTGATACCTGTGAGCTGAGCAGCAGATGGCGTGCGTTTTTGCGAGCGCCTCACGGCGGCAGTTCGGTCACTGCGTTGCACGCGTCGGCCGGCATTTTGCTGTTTTCGCGGTCGTCAATGGTTCAGGCACAGGTGGTTCGTCCGGCGTGCAATACTCAATGAAGGCCTCGTCATCCGCTTGATCACCACATGATTTTGGTTTGTCGAGCCCTGATTGGAAAACGGTTGTCAATTCATTTCCGCGTGCAAATTTAGCTGCCCATTGCCGCCCGTTCGCGATGTGGCAAGTTACTCTTGGTCAGTTCGATGAACGATCACCCAATAGATCGGCAACCACCGTCTCGAGGCCACTGACCACGCGGGCCATGCGTTCATAGTCGATTTTGTCGAACGTGTCGGTTGCCCGATGATAGTGCGGGTAACGAAACGGTGCCGTATCGGTCACCATGATGGCCGGATAACCGACTTGCCAGAACGACCAGTGATCCGACCGACCGATATCCGCATAGCGGGTCGGCAGGGCCGCGCCTTCGGAAGGAAATTTGGCATGCGCACGAAACGCACCGATCGAGCGGGTAACCAGCGCTTTGGACGCGGTATTTCCGACAAACGCAATGAAGTTTCCCGTGCTGGGATAAAAAGCCCGCAGCGGTGCCGGATACTTCTGGCTGTTCTTTGCATCCGAATAATAGCCCATCGTCTCGAGGCTCAGCAT
>DLCF01000107.1 GCA_002480485.1 Planctomycetaceae bacterium UBA7805 | reverse complement strand
GGTTGGGATTCGCTCCCCTGCTCCATCACCAGAGGCGAAATAGCCGATGTTTCATCAGATGTTTCATTGCACCCTTTTTGGGAGCCGAATTAATCCCACAACTCCCCTGCTGTATCGGCAGCGTCCAGGCTGACAAAAAACCCTCAGGGTTTTATCTAGGCAATGATGCCAAGAGGAATTTCAGCACTAAAGGCATTACCTTACTCGCCCAGTGAGTAAGACTGTCATCGCCACCCCACTCCTTCTCTCGGCTGCTGGGTAGGGACAACTGTCCTACGGCCTACGCGTCAGGAAATCTCACCGCATCCGTTGCAAAACCTCCCGCAGATATGCGCACTTTCGATTGGTAACCAAGGCGAATGGCCGCTAATCTGGCGGATCTTCATACGCGCCATAGATGAGCAAGATCGTCACGCCCAACACAAGCATGGTTACAACGCAACCAAATATGAAGATTACGACGTCAGCCACTTTTCCGCTCCCTTCCGGCGAGCATCAACCCACCAAAAGCGAGTATCGAAGGGACCCATATTCCCACGTACAATCCTTCCTCCCTTTGCCCGGTAAACCAAAGATAGTTGGACATCAAAAAAGACAGGAAGGCGGCGGTGACATATCCGATCTTTGCAATTGTCATCTTCTGCATCGTGACGGACTCCAGTGGTAGTTGGTGATTACATCTGCGAGAGTTTAGCAGGACAGCGACCAGCGAACACCCGCGACGGTCAACGCTCCGACAAAACTCGGCCACTAGCGGTTACCCCCCCAGTCTTTCTCTCTGCTGCTGTGTGGGGACAATGGGAATCTAGTGTGGAAACACGTAAAAAACACCCTGCTCCACATTTTTACCGCTCTGGTGTTTATACCAATAATTCCCTTGCTGGTAATGGTTGGAATAATTACCGCAGTTCCAGTGCTTACCCTGATGATATTGTTTGTGCCAATCTAATAAATTCTAATTTAATTATGGCGTATTGGTCGAGCGATTGAGGATACGCGCCCAGAGAGTATTAGGCAAATAGAGTAAAAGCAGTCCCAGTTTATTTCGATAAATCCGTGGTTAAGCGATAGGCGAATGCCAAATCCAACTCTTCACAAAACCGGTTTTATAATCAAGAGAATCCGAAATAATGCCAGGGAATTGTTGCGGCCTCTAAAGTTGTTTTTCTGAGAGGGGCGTGAAGAATTCTTTACCAAACACTGGGATAACTTGGCGAGGCTATGTTTCATTGAATGCTTCATCGGTCGGGTATTCGCAGGCCACCCGCCCCTGTTCCGGCATCATTCTCAAGGCATAAGAAAACCCCCGTCACGCTATAATCATTGTGAGTCCGGGGTATTGAATTTTTTCTACGGGACTTTGAATCCAGCGCGTCTGCAAATTCCGCCACTCCGGCGTCTATGCTTGGTGTTGCGTTTCGCATCGGAAAACCTCTCCAGGACGACCGGCGAATTCTAACAGCAAAAAAATGGGCTGTTCAGCGAGAGTTCAGGAATGCGAGTTGACCGAAAACTATGATCATCTTAAGGTGGAAAATTCGGATCTGACCAAACCAAATATCTCTTACGGATAATCTCCTACCTAAAAGAAATTATGCGATCCATACTCTTTGAAGATCGAAAAATCAAAGATCTCTATCCCGCATGTTTGGCACGTCCGGCCGCGATGATATCCTGTGGTGGATACCGTTTGGAAGAAATTATCCAATCCTTAAACCTACCGACAATTCATGTTCCCCGACCCCATCTAAGTGGAACGATTCCCGAGGTTGATCGCCACGTTTTATCAGGCGTCGATAAAAGTGATGATGATTATCTGTTATTCATCAACGGTCGAATTGTGCCTAACCAAAATAATCTTGAACATTTACAGAAATGGGTATCCACGGCCGAACCAGGCATCGTAACCGACCAGGAAACGATTTTGGCGGCACTGGTTCCATCGGACACATTTTCGCCGGGCGACCTAATTGCTGAAACACTCGTTAAAAATTTGGCGGAAAAAAAATTACCCAACCGTAAAATATATTTACAGTCGTTTCAATTTCCCCATCAAATTATCCAGAACCATTTAGAATGCTTGGCTGACAATCTTGCTTATCGAACGCGATGCGCGGAATATAACCAACCCACGCCTGGTCTTTTTCTAGCACCGGGGGCCATTATGGATGCCACGGCGACCTATGACCTTTCGGATGGGATAATCGTGATCGAGAGCGACGCGCGGGTTGGTCCTCATGCGCACCTCCAGGGACCGTTGCTGTTGGGCTCTGAATCGGTGGTGTTGCCGCATGCATCCATCGGGTCGCATACCGTTGCGGAGAATAACTGCAAACTCGGCGGAGAAATCAGTTGCTCGATTATTTCTGCGTACTCCAACAAAGCACACTTCGGATTTTTAGGTCACAGCTTCCTGGGAAGTTGGGTGAATCTCGGTGCAGGAACCACGAATAGCAACCTAAAAAACACCTACGGTGAAATCCATCTTGATGTAGGCGATCAGCGTATAGCGACCGGCATGCAGTTTCTGGGTTGCCTTGTTGGGGATTATACGAAAACTGCGATCGGAACAAATATATTCACCGGGAAGACGATCGGTATTTGCAGCATGCTCTATGGCACAGTTTCTGAAAATGTACCCTCCTTTGTTAACTACGCCAAACAATTCGGTAAAATGACAGCCGTTCCCCCTACCGTGGCAGCAACCATTCAATCCAGAACATTTGCTCGGCGGGGGATCTCACAAACGCCCGCCGACCTAGAACTTTTACGCGACCTCTACAACGATACTCAATCAGAACGAGATCAGTTTGCGGCCGGGCTTACCGAGGAACCGCTTGTGCTATAACGTGCTGGAGTCGGATGCTAAGAGTTATGTCTGTTTGCTTCAGGCCCGCGACTCCGTAATGATGGAATGATGGAGATGACCGAATGAAGATCAGCGATGCTTACGAGGGTGGTCGTTTTGGGCTGTCCTTTGAACTTTTCCCGCCCAAAACGGAGGCCGGAGAGGAAGCTTTATTTGATCATCTGGAGCGACTGATTGAATTCGGCCCGAGCTACATCACGTGCACATACGGGGCCGGCGGATCAACACAAGCCAAGACATTGGAAATCATTGATCGAGTGCGAAAAGTCTATGGATGCACGGTCGCATCGCATTTGACATGTGTAGGACTTTCCCGTTCGGAGCTGATTCATTACCTAAAAGAAGCCCTCCAGCGGGATGTCAAAAATATTGTCGCCTTACGAGGTGATCCACCGCAGGGTTCGGATTCTTTTGAACCTCCTGAGGATGGTTTGCGTTACGCCAGTGAATTGGTAACACTCATCCGTGATGCGTTCCCCGAATTTGGTATTGCTGTTGCGGGCTATCCTGAAACCCATCGTGAGGCAGAGAGTCCTGAGTCAGATCTTGAGAATCTCCAGCGCAAAATAACACTCGGCGGTGATTTGGTGATCACTCAACTCTTTTACGACAATGCGGACTTCTTCCGTTTCCAGCAGTTGTGCTCCGATCGTGGGATCGGGGTTCCAATCGTTCCCGGAATTCTTCCCGTGACAAACCTTGCACAGATCCAGCGCATTTCTGGACTATGCGGCGCGACGTTGCCTCCCGACTTCGAGGCAGAACTCAGTGCGTGTGGAGAGAATGCGGACGAACAATTTGAAGTGGGCGTTCGATTTGCAATTGAACAGGTCAGGGACCTCATTGATCGGGGGGTACCCGGCATCCACTTTTATGTACTCAATAAGTCAGATGCCACTGCACGTATTCTGGAATCTGTGAGTGTTCCCTCACACGCGTAATCGCCATCTGCTAGGCCATTTCAGGGCTTCCCTCGAGCAGCGGCGCGACATCCATAAAAGAAGCAAGTGCATGCTTTGATTGAGGCTGTTGAAGTTTTCGGACAGCCTTGGCCTCAATCTGTCTGACCCTTTCCCGCGTCACGGAAAAAATCTGACCTACTTCCTCGAGTGTGTAGCTGTAGCCATCTACCAAACCGTACCGCATTCGGATGATTTCGCGCTCACGATAATTTAATTCCTGGAGGCAATCTTCAATTCGCGATTTGAGTGCCTCATTATTCGTGTCATAGAGAGGATCCTCACCTCGATAATCCTCAAGGAACTCTCCGAAATAATTGTCCTCGTTGTCTCCGACCGGTTGGTCGAGCGACAAGGGCTGCTTTACCATTTTTAGGATGCATCGTGTATCTTCGAGTGAGATGCCTGACTTGGAGGAAATTTCTTCTGCAGAGGGTTCCCGGCCAAACTCTTGCACTAGGTCGCGCGAAACCATTCGAATTCGACTCATCGCATCAATCATGTGGACGGGCACACGGATCGTGCGACTATGATCGGCTATCGCACGAGTGACCGCTTGCCGAATCCACCAAGTTGCATAGGTTGAGAATTTATAGCCGCGGGCATGCTCGAATTTCTCGACGGCACGCATCAGCCCCGTGTTGCCTTCCTGAATCAAGTCCAGAAAACTTAAACCGCGATTTCGATATTTTTTTGCAATCGAAACAACAAGACGCAGATTGCCGGCCGATAGAACGCGTTTTGCATCGTCGTATTGCAAGCGACAGGCGGCAGCTTTCTCGACCCGATACCTCAGGGAAGAGGGTGATTCCAGTGTGATCCGCATCAGATAGTGTAATTCCTGCCGCACGCGTGATATTGAACTCCCCGGAATACATTCTCCGCCATTGAAGCAGTGGTCTAACTGACTTTTCAATTCTTCCATTCGGGCTGAGATTTTTTCAAGATTAGCGAACAGGGGAAGGATTTTTGTCTCTCGTAGTCCCAACTCTTCAATCAGCCTCACGATTTTAAATCGTCTGTTTTGTAATTTTTTCCAGGCAACGCGGCGAATTCTACGAGCATTCCGTTTTCCGATCATGACTTTGAAATCATGGCGATTTTGTCTCAATAAATATTCGATCGTTTGCAAATTCGGACCCATGCGTTGCATAATCTGTCGTTTTTCAACCATGTTGGTTACCGACACTTCGACCGTGCGATCAATTCGCAACTCGCCCTGCTGAACTTTTCTAAGTAAATCAGTCGCTCCGTGAAGCACATAATCAGAGGCCAACAGTTGCTTACGGTAACTTTTTTGAGTGGTCTCTATACGCTTCGCCGCCCGAAGCTCTTCTTCGCGGGAGAGCATGGAAATATCACCCATTTGCATCAGATACATCCGAATCGGATCCTCAAGAGAAATCACGGTATTTTTGGCCATTTGGCGACGGTCTGCATACGCATCCTCCTGTCCCTGATCCTCGGTGCGCTCGGAATAGCTCTCTTTGCCCGATCGATGCAACGTTCCGTTGGTTTGAGCTCCTCTCGTCGTTGTGAGGGACGAAGATTGACTTTTGCTGCTGTTGGCTGATTTCTTCTGTCGCATCGTCAAGAGAAGTCTCCTTTACATCCATGGAACCGAATGGAAAAAGTCGTTGCAGGCAAAGAGGGTAAAGTCCCGCTTCGTCTCCGCGTCTCTCATCCCGTTGCAGAATGGGTGCCAAAGCTTCTACAGGAATCCAAAATCAACGCAAAATCAGTCTAAATCACGGGTTATACGAGTTATCTGCTCTCCGGACCGCCGGAACGGACCGGCGCCATGATGCCGCGAGGCAACACCGCACATCAACAGATGTTGTCACTTTGCAACACTTGATACCCGCCGTTTCGATCGATGGATTCAGCCTGCAAACGGAGTTCCTATACGGGGGCTTTGTCGACCACAAAAAATCGGCAGAATAGAGGCCAAACGATCCTCGCCTACTGCTGGAACCCCATCGTGGTTGAAGTACAAACACCCTCACTCAGCGAGCTGACCGAACAGATTCATTCCGCTGAACAAACACTGGCCTTAGGTGGTGGTGAAAAGGCAATTGCCCGCCAGCATAGCAAAGGCAGGCTAACTGCTCGAGAACGTATCGCCCAACTCATCGATCCCGAAACTTCCACACTGGAACTCGGTGCCTGGTCCGGTTGGGAAATGTATGAAGCATACGGCGGCGCACCGGGCGCTGGAACCGTCTGCGTGATTGGAACTGTATGTGGCAGGCGGCATCTGATTATTGCCAACGATGCGACCGTCAAAGCGGGTGCATTCTTTCCGGCGACGACAAAAAAAGTGCTGAGGGCACAGCGAATCGCCATGGAGAATCACCTGCCTATCATTTATCTGGTTGACTCCGCGGGAGTTTTCCTACCGCTGCAAGAAGATGTATTTCCTGATGAGGATGATTTCGGTCGTATTTTTCGCAACAATGCAATTCTATCTGCCAGCGGTATTCATCAGATTGCCGCGATCATGGGAAATTGCGTAGCAGGTGGCGGGTACCTTCCTGTGCTCTGCGACAAAATTCTGATGACCGAAGGTTCAGGGCTCTATCTTGCGGGACCCGCCCTAGTGAAAAGCGCGATCGGTCAGCAGGTCACGCACGAGGAGTTGGGCGGTGCAGAGATGCACGCACAACTGAGTGGCACCATAGACTTCCGTGAAGCGGATGATTCAGCCTGCCTAGCCAGGATTCGTCGATTAGTTGCAAACATCGCCCCCGACGATGACCAACCGATGAAGCCCTATCACCGGGTCGATTCTCTCTCGCCCTCCCGCCCTGGAACGGATCTGTTCGATCTGGTGCATCCGGATCCTCGCAAAGATTATGAAATTCGCGACGTACTAAAGTGCTTTGTCGATAGGGAATCTTTCGAGGAGTATAAGGCTGAGTATGGTCAGAGCTTGGTCTGTGGGACCGCACGCATCTCTGGATTCCCCGTCGGCATTGTGGCCAATCAACATCACCAGGTTCGTCCGGCCGATGGACCGCTTCAATTTGGCGGCGTTATCTATACCGACAGCGCGGAGAAAGCCGCGCGTTTTGTGATGAGTTGCAATCAGGAATGGCTGCCCATTTTATTTATTCATGACGTCAATGGATTTATGGTAGGTCGCGATAGCGAGCAGATGGGCATCATAAAAGCTGGTGCAAAACTAGTAAACGCCGTGAGTAACAGTCGGGTTGCCAAGATTACCCTTTTAATCGGGGGTTCTTTTGGTGCCGGGAACTACGCGCAGTGCGGTAAGGCTTACGATCCGCGTTTCGTCTTCGCTTGGCCTACCGCACGGTGTGCGGTGATGGGCGGCGAACAGGCGACTTCGACGCTGTTGGACGTAACGATCCGTTCCCTGGAGAGACAGGGCGAAAAAGTTGATGCTGAGCAATTAGAAAAACTGCGTGATAAAATCCGAGGGGATTACGAGGCCCAAATGGATGTCCGCTACGCCGCCGCTCGGGGCTGGATCGATGCGATTATCGATCCTAGTCAAACTCGCACCGTGCTCTCCACCGCCCTCTCGGTTGCGACCCGTTTCGCGGATGACCGGCCTTTCCAACTCGGAGTTTTTCAGACGTGACAGACTTTGCAGGCGCATGCAACGGATACGGAGCGTTTCTATAGATGACCGTGCGCATTGCAAATGCAGCTGGATTCTGGGGCGACTGGACACTCGCACCCCAGCAACTGCTTTCCAGGGAGACGGTTGACTTTTTGTCGCTAGAGTACCTCGCAGAGTTAACACTCTCCATCATGGCACGGCAGCGGGAGAAAAATGCAAACTATGGATATGCTCGCGATTTTATCGACGTAGTTCATCAAATTATTCCGGAGTTACAAAACCAATCATCGCTGAAGATTGTGACCAATGCCGGGGGACTGAATCCGCCCAGTTGTGCGGTTGCTTTGGGCCAGTTGCTCAGAGAGTGCGGCCTAGGATCAATCCCCATCGGAGTCGTCACCGGTGACGATCTGCTCGAACGAACCGGAAGTCTGACCGATAGCACTTGGCCCCATTTCGATACGCATTCGCCGCTCGGTGATCGAGCGGCAAAAACAGTGAGTGCCAACGCATATCTTGGTGCTAGGCCAATCTACGAAGCACTGCAGCAAGGCAGTCGGATTGTCATCACCGGTCGTGTCGCCGATGCCTCTCTAACCGTCGGTCCGGCAATGTATCACTACAACTGGGACTGGGAGGACTGGGACCGACTCGCCGCAGCTAGTGTCGCGGGCCATCTGATCGAATGTGGTGCCCAAGTAACCGGGGGTTATCGTACCGATTGGCGCGGCGCACCGCTCGGGAGAATCGGCTATCCGATTGTGGAGATCGCGGGAGATGGACAGTTTACTGTCACCAAGCCCGAGGGCAGTGACGGCGCTGTTTCACGACAATCGGTGATTGAGCAAATCGTATATGAAATTGGCGATCCGTCGGCATATATGACACCCGATGTGATCGTTGACTTTACCACCCTCGAGGTCGCAGCGATCGGAAATGATCGCGTAGCGGTTCGTAATGCACATGGTAAACCCCGTCCAGAGGCACTCAAAGTTTCCCTCGCCTACGCCGATGGGTTTATGGCTAGTGGTCAACTTCTCGTGTATGGCAAAGATTGCATTGTGAAAGCTCGTATCGTTGCCGACTTGATCGCGGAACGGTTGCGACAAGAGGGAGTCGATTTAGGCAGTTTTCATGTGGAATTACTTGGTGCCGGGGATGGGGTCCCGGGTATGGTTCCACCACCGGACGGGCTGCGTGAGGTCATGCTACGAATTTCTGCTACCGCCACGGACCGTGATCCGCTCGAAGCTTTCGCCAGACAGTTTGCACCGTTGATTACCAACGGGCCCGCGGGACTAGCCGGATATGCACAAGGGCGTCCGGTCGTACGGAAAATCTACTCTTACTGGCCAACCACCATCAGTCGTGATGCACTCACCCCGCAGGTCAGTGTGCAAACTGCTGACGACTGGGCGGCCGCGGAAGCCATCTGAGTGACTTGAAAGCGTTCCATGTCCATGAATGAAAAGATGTTGTGCCTAGGAACGATTGCCTCTGCCCGCAGTGGAGACAAAGGAAATCATGCAAATGTAGCCGTCATCGCGCGTTGTGATCTTGGCTACCAGTATCTGGAAAAAGTGCTGACTATCGAGCGGGTGGCTGATTTTTTCAATACCCTTGAAATGGGCAAGGTGGAGAGATTTTTATTGCCAAAATTGGGAAGCCTCAATTTCCTCCTACATGATGCTCTGGCAGGTGGGGCAAGTCGATCACTGCGGATCGACACTCAGGGCAAGCTGCTCGGCACTGCGATCTTGGAACTGCAGTTGCCAGCTCCGGAAAACCTCGCAAAAATGCGAACCTGCAAATATTAACCATCATTTTTCGAATTTATATGTAATGACTGATCCGCTGATTAAAATTCATCATCATGAAAATGTCGCGACCATTCTCCTGAATCGTGCCGAGAAACGGAATGCACTAAGTCGTGCACTGCTAGGCGAACTGGCGCAAGCGCTTCACGACTTGAGCCTGGAACAGAAGGTACGCGCCGTGATTCTCTCAGGGTCCGGCCCATCGTTTTGTGCAGGAATGGACCTGAAAGAGATGGCCGCGACCGCTGAACTGGCTGATCCGCACTCACAGTGGAGTTCGGATGCAAAAATCTATCTGGAGATCATCCAGACGATGCTCCGATTTCCAAAGCCGCTGATCGCCGCTGTGGATGGGGCTGCGGTTGCCGGAGGAGGTGGACTGGTCCTCGCATGCGATCTGGTGGTGGCTTCCCACGGTGCCCGATTCGGATTTCCTGAACCAAAGCGAGGAATTGTGGCAGGTATCGTCGCTCCGTTGCTATCTTTCCGCACCCGCGGCTCCGATGCAGCCCTGATGCTGTTAACCGGCAGAATTGTTGACGCTTCCTATGCACATCGCGCGGGATTTGTCCACGTGCTGGTGGAAAGCGAACAAATTTGGGCTAAGGCACTAGAGTTGGCAAAAGAATGTGCTGAGGGCGCACCAGAGGCAGTGACGCTGACCAAAAAAATGCTTAACGAAACTATCGGGGACAACCTCTTTTCATTACTCGCTGCTGGGGCGGCAATCAGTGGCACCGCCAGAACAACCGCAGCAGCCGAAGAGGGATTGGCCGCATTTCTTGAGAAGCGCGATCCGGCATGGAATCCAGCAAGCGACATGAAGTCATCCTAGACCGAAATTAGACGAAACGCACCGTCTAGGGATCCGCCGAATTTTTTTGCTGAAAGTCCTTGATTTCAGTAGGCTTAATCCAGCCGTCATGGAGCGCCGAACTGATCAGGGCCGCGGCACATCCCCAACTGGCCATCGCATCCAAATCAGCGATGCCTCTCACGCCGCCACCGGCATAAAGTGCAAGATCCGAAAACTTGGCATGCAGTTGTGTGCAGATTTTCCGTGTTCCTGGACCATCATGCATACCAACATTGGAAAGATCGATCACAATCATTCGTCCTACGCCCTGCTGCACAACGTCAATCGCAATCTCAAGGGCAATCTGCATTTTCCATCCCGGATCTTTGGCTAATGGACGCCCATCCTTCAGATCCAGGCTAAAAATCAATAATTCCGGATCAATCAATTCCTGAAATTGTGTAAGAGTTGCTCGATCGGCAACCGATTCCATGCCAGCGATCACTCCCTGCACTTGTGGGTATTCTTTGGCGAATTGCAGCATCTGCTGACAATGCTCACTCGTTTCGAGGCCAGCATCGATCCAGAGTAAATGCCCGTTATCGATCAATCGTCGATACATGTCCCAATCGGGATCTTTTCCGGCGATGGCATCCAGATCAGCCAGATAAATTAGCGAAAGACCGCATTTTTTAATGAGCGCGCGGCCGATGTCCTCAGGACATGCTGACTTAGCTAATTTACTTTTCAGCGGCAAATACGCCAACCGTTCACCGGCCACCGCCCGTACCACTTCTCCTTGCTGGATGTCGATCGCTGGAACGACCCGCACGTTTAACCTCCTCAGGGCAAAGGTGCTGATTGATCGAGGACCGCAACACTGCGTGATTGCTGGTAGAGTGGCATATAACGGTAATAGACCTCGAGGGTCATCAAGGCCATACAGGTGTTGTAGAGTCTCCCACCAACTTCACTGTGTTGATGAGGATAATACCAGCTGCCCGCTTCGTGTCCCACCTGCGCCTGCTCGGCAATTAGTTGATCGCGCATCGCGACGTTCCAAATCGGCCAACTTTCCCCACCATAGTGGTGCAGGACCATCGTCGCATAGTAGTTGAAGTACATATCATTACCAGACGGCCCAAGGTCTGCCAGGTAGGAGACTCCCTTACCCAGTTTTGGATGCAGGCGATTCCAACTTGATAACATGCGACAGTAAAGTGCGATCGCAGTTGTGGCAGCGCGAGGCTCCTGATCCTGATAGCCATAAAGGCTGCCAGCCAAGACACCCCGTTGGTGACTGACGCTGTCGAGAAAGTAGGTGACCTTGTAAATTGCACTTGGTGGAACCTTCAACCCAGCAAGCGAGCCACTCTTGAGGGCCATCAATTGCCAACCGGTAACGGTCGTATCGCCCGGCTCCCCAGGATCATACCGCCAACCACCACGATCATTTTGTGCAGCTACAATAAAATCGATCCCAGCCTGGGCGAATTTCTTTAGTTCCGCATCTCCGGTCATCGCATAAGCTTCACAAAAAGCGAGGGTCGCCAGGCCTTGTCCGTAAAGATTGCCAGCGGGAGTGCGAAAATCACCGCCCCTGCTGCCGAGGTGCATATTCTTCGATAAATAGAGGAGACCCTTGTGGACCACATCTTGATGCTCACCATGTCGATGCGTTTCCCCAGCACCCAAAAATGGCAACAATGCAAGTGCGGTAGCTGCCGTGCTGCAATTTTCCGTACCTGGATTTTTGCAATAGCCTTTGCAGGGACCTTGTGTGTGATCGAATTGCATCCGCCCATTCATCTCCTGATGAGATGCCAGCCAACGCAAGCCTCGAGCAACCGCTTCCTCGCTTTGTCGTGTTCCGCCACGTGTGGCGAGCAAATGCCCCTTCAGACCACCACGCCGCCCCTCCACACCACCGCCGGTCGCCACTCCGATCGGCATCAAAATTTGATCGCTCGCCAAAAGTGACGTAGCTGCGGAATCCGAATGATCGGTGGATGCCATCTGCGGCGTGTCCTGCCACTGCACTTGTGAGGTCGCCTGTACTTTGACGCGAACAGGTACGCCCTGAGTGGTTGATTGTATTGATTCCCCGCCCGCGGCCGTCGCAAGCAACGCATCGCCAAACTCCGAAAGCTCATGGGATGATTCACGGATTTCGACAATCAAATCCGGAAAATCTTTTTTACCTTCCCAAGATACGGAAAAACAAAATCCCAGAAGAAGGATCAAAATCAAATGGATCAGAAAACTTATGACGCTGCCGACCAGTCGTTCTTGCGGGCGCGGTTCACCCCAGTGCCCGCCATAGTGCGGTGCGAATTCGCTGCTTCGATGCTCAACTGCTGGGAGCGTTTCGGCTTCGGCAACAGAGGCATTGGCAATCGTCGACGGACATACCGACATTGGAAATAGGGTCTCTCAAGCTTTCGGATAATAAAAACCACAGCATGCGGGGGCCAAGGCCCACTTTCTCCGAAATTCCGCACTTCCCGATCGCCGGCTATCCCCATTATAGCTCGTAAAAATGGCCTCTGACGGCGTGGCAAATAGTGAAAAACCGTCAGAACTGGATCGTTTCGGTGGTTCAAAGCCCCCGGGCCAGCCTCGGTCTGAGCACTTAGGTTCGAGGATCTTGTGACCGTGTGTTACTCTGCCACACAAAACGCTAATTTTATTCGAGGGGAAAATCTTCTTCTTCGCCTCCGCCACCACCACCTTTATAAGTGGACTGATAGCGGTAATACACCTCGAGCGTCATGGCACACATGCAGGTGCTCATCAGT
>DLCF01000035.1 GCA_002480485.1 Planctomycetaceae bacterium UBA7805 | reverse complement strand
ATCAAGCAGCTGATCTGATTCTGGCACGGGCTGCCAGTCTGGAACAAAACAGTGAACATCCGCTGGCCCGCGCAATTACCGACGCTGCCAAGGCCAAACATCTTTCGCTGGCAACGGCGGAAGACTTCCAGTCGATCACCGGGGGCGGCGTGTCTGGCACAGTCTCCGGCGATGCGGTTTTGCTTGGCAATGAACAACTGCTCGAAACATTTAATGTGGTCGGTGTTGACAAACTTCAAGCGGCTCGCGAGACACAAGCCTCAGGGAAATCGGTCGTTTTTGTGGCACTCAATCTAAAGGCTGCCGGCATGCTGGTGATTGCCGACCCGATCAAGCCGTCGACCCCGACCGCAGTCGCCGCACTCAAACGCAGCGGCCTCACCGTAGAGATGCTCACCGGTGATAATACCCAAGCGGCAGCCGCAGTCGCTGCTGAACTAAAACTCGATGCCTATCGAGCCGCGCTGAACCCGGAAGCCAAGCACGAGGTAGTGAAGCAACTGCAAAAAGACGGACACAAGGTCGCGATGGCCGGTGATGGCATTAATGACGCGGCGGCACTGGCTGAGGCCGATGTTGGCATCGCCATGGGAACCGGTACTGATATAGCGATCGAATCAGCCGGGGTGACGCTGGTGAAGGGCGATCTTCGCGGGATTCTACAGGCGCGGAAACTAAGTCGAGCGACGATGCGAAATATACGTCAGAATTTCTATTTTGCTTTTGGTTATAACCTGCTCGGGGTGCCACTGGCAGCTGGTATTCTTTATCCGCTCTCTCCCCACCTGCTGCTCAATCCGATGATTGCCGCACTGGCTATGAGCTTTAGCAGTGTGTCGGTAATTGCAAATTCCCTGCGGCTCAAAAAGACAGATCTTAATTTTCCTTTCCCCGCCAATGCCGCCTCCCACCCACCGCAAAAAAGTTAACACGCACTTAACCGTAAAATAGGTAAATGGGCGGCGCCCTTTACAATAGATCGCGAGTCGTCAGAATAGTTGGCAGCGAAGGCGACGGACGCCATCCGCATTTTTCTGGAAAAAAACGCATGCCAGACCACAACGTATGCATCGCGGTGGCAAAAGATCATGACCGGGCAGCAGGCTTGGTCAAATGCCTTATAGATGCGGGATTTGATCAGAAAAAAATTTCCGTTGTCGGTAAAGATCATCCAGAGGATGAACATGTCCACGGTTATGTGACGACCGGTGAGTCGGTAGCGTTCTGGGGCAAGCAAGGTGCCCTGTGGGGCGGCTTGTTTGGCGCATTGGCCGGAGCGGGTTTTCTATTCATCCCAGGAATCGGTCCGCTAATGGTCGGTGGACCGCTGCTGAGCATGATTGTCGGCGGACTGGAGGGCGGAGCAGTGCTCGGAGGTATCGAAGCAGTTTTTGCGGGCATGTTGCATCTGGGACTCACCAAAGATTCCTTGGCTCTTTACGATACGCAGCTTCGCGACGGATGCTGTCTTGTCATCCTGCATGGGACAGCCGAAGAAGTGGTGGGCGGACGCGATTTACTGCGAGGGCAGGTTGAATTGCTCGAAGTCCACGCCACATAGCACGTGACTTATTTTTCTTTTTCACAACCACGCACACGGATTGCCATGAGCCACTCAAACCACAAGCACGACCACCATCAGCAGCATCAGCACAAAAAAAAGGGGGGCGTTCACAAGGACTGGAAGACCTGGGTCGTGATTGGGTTGATGCTCCTATCAATGCTCATGTACGTAATCAGCGATGATGAATCATTACCGCCAGGAGATCCTGATGCAGGCAGGCAACCCGTTCCAGCCGCTGCCGAGTAAAAAGCCCTGAGAAATTATAGTCATGCCTGCTGAAATCGAATCTTTTGGCGTAGGCCAAATTATCACCTTACTGGTTATTGCGATCTTTGTTGGTTGGCTTGCCGGAGTAATCACACGCGGCGGGGGCTTCGGACTTTTGGGCGACATCGTGGTCGCGGTTGCAGGTGCCTTCGCCGGGTGTTATTTGCTCGATTTTCTCGGAATCTCGCTCGGTGGCGGCTATCTCGATTTAATCGTTACGGCCACCGTCGGTGCGGTTATTGTCGTGATGCTGATCCGCCTTGTTAAACGGATATAAGCCGTCTGCCCAAGGGCGAGGGCACCTTGGTTTGGGCCTGATGCATGAGGTCGACCGACCGACCCGCGGTGCGATTGGTGCATCAGAGACGATCGAGCGGGTCTCGCTTCTGTTTTCGGGGCCGGGGCAATTGGCCTGAGCCGGGCAATTTGGGATTTGCCGCTTCCGGTTTAATCCATGCGATCGAGTCGGCATTGGCAAGGACGCATGTTTTGCCCAACTGCGCGCTGTTGCGCTCGATGAGCAACTCTACCTCATCCCCAGCAAGGTGGGGTTTTAATTGATATTTGAGTTCGGCAATCGTGGCGACCGGTTGACGATCGACCGCTACAATCCGATCTCCCTTTTCGAGCCCCGCCGTGGCAGCAGGCGAACCGGGGTGGACCCGCTGAATCTGCGGCACGATACCGAACAAATTCTGCTCGCTCACCAAACTGACGCCGAGAAATCCGCTTTGCAGATCCTCTCCCCGTGCCAGGCGTGGTAGAATTTTTCGAATCGCCTCATAAGGGATTGCAAATCCAATACCCGAATCGTACCAGGCAGCCCCAGCGACATTGCCCTCGCGACCCGGGGAGAGAGGCACCAGTAGTCCCCAAACACGGCCCGCAATATCCACCAAAGCCCCACCGTAATTGCTCGGCGAAATTTTTGCGTCGGTCTGAATCGCTTTGCCCCAGATGCGGTCGGTGGCGCTGATCACACCCACCGAGACATTCACAGCATCCGAGTCAAACGTTCTACCGATTGCGAGCGCCCACGCTCCGGGTCGGGCAGAAGCCACACTGGCAAGCGAAGGCACTGCCAACGGTCGACTGCCTAATGGTAGTTCCACCTTCAGCAGCACCAAACCGCGACTGCTGTCGGTAGCAACGCGACGGGCGGCCAATCGCTCGCCGGATGGCAGAGTCACTAGAATCGCATTAGGGTTACGCGCGAAGTGAAATTGGCTCGTGATGATCAGCCCGTCCGGTGAGACAATCAAGCCGGTACCAGGCCCATCGCCCAGTGACAACCCTTCCACCCGCTGTCTGCCACCAACACATTGAATCTGCACTAGTGAATTGGTAACCCGCTCGGCCGC
>DLCF01000070.1 GCA_002480485.1 Planctomycetaceae bacterium UBA7805 | reverse complement strand
ATGGTCGTCTACGGTGTTGCCATGGGGTTATCTTTGGGGCTGTGACACTTCTAACTCGTTCGAGCCTTGCGCGGAACGTCTTTCCCTAGCGTCTCTACTCTCTTATACTCCCTAACCGTGTTGGTACTGTTGTTTTTGTTGCAAGCAGATGACAAAAACATGCAGATTTACGAGGTTTAGCACTGTCGTAAAACGGCGAGGCGAGTTTCAGGACCTAGTGGGCATTAGCCCGTGGAGGTTCGAGTCCTCTCTTCGGCACTTGTTTCAGCGCATGACTTTGCGCCACTCGCCGATCCTGAGGCGACGTTCCGTGAAAACCCGTTTTCGGGCCTTGAGTGTGTAGTAAGTGTGTAGTCGCTTGCCACACAGGGCTAGAAAGGAACGTTGTCATGCCTCGAAAAACAATTTCCAGTGACAGGGTGCACGAGCCTGCACGCCGAGCAATGGCCAGCTAATCGACTGCCATGGAACGGGGCACATTCAGCTACAAGATTTCGTGCTTTATCGACGCTCTACTTGCTCATTGACGTCGTCGTCGGTTTCGATGTGTGGAGGGCTCTTCACTGAAAACAATCACCCCCAGTGTAAAGAGGGAGCCTACATAGGCGATGATGGCAACAAAAATCATCGCACCCAGCACCGCGATCAGAAAGCTCTTGCCATCCAAAATGAGGTAGACAAATGCAAGCAGGAATATCGCCGGCGTACCGATCGCTAGATAAAGCATGTGGTCGCGGATTAATGCAAAGAACCGCCTCAATTTTGCTTTGGTAGCCATTTCCTCATTATCGCTCGAAAATCGATGAAGGCCACCCGGGGCCCTCTTTTTGGTCTATCTTCGCCTGTGTCTAATATTGGGTTGGGTGGGGTGATTAACGCTCTGGATAAAAGTCCCAAGCCACCGAAGGTAGTAGAGAAAGATGTCGAAACTGAATGGAACTAAACCGCTAGTTGGCCTTTTCTCCTTCATCGGTCTCCTGTTGTTCCCGGCTTCGCTACAAGGCGAGTCGACCACTGTGTTCGGTCGACAGGGACCCTACGCCGTCTCAATCTCGGAAGTCGAAGGGCAGGGTATTTTACTGGTCCCGCAGGCAACCGACGAGAGCAATGAAAAAAAGCAATGGCCCGGAATTGTGTTTGGACATGGTTTATGTGGCCCGGCACGGAGCTACTCTGAATCGCTAGAGCGGCTCTGCTCCTGGGGATTCGTGATCGTCGCAAATCAGGACCAGGAAGATTGCGGTGTGGTGAATATCGCACACCCTATCCGTTCAATGCAGTCGGCCGCCAAGTTTCGCTATTGTGTCGATTCATCCATCATGGCAGCCAATATAAAAAAGAATCTGCATTATCTCGCATCGCGCAGTGATGTGAATCCCGATGCACTCGCACTTATCGGCCACAGCATGGGCGGTGGAATATCGATCGATGTAGGAGTGAGTGTCAACGCAGAGCAACCGGGCTATGTGAAAGCCGTCGTGGGAATTGCCCCCTGGAACGGGGCTCGCCCGATTCCAAGTTCCAAGGTCTCCGCATTGAACGCCCCGCTTCTGATTTTCTGCTCAAACTCGGATAAGCTGTGTCCATGCTCAGGGCCCTCCACCGCCGTAGAAAACATATCAGTCGATTTGCCGCTGCCACTCTCGGTTCCCAGATTTGCCGCACCGGTCGCTGATCGGCTGGCCGAGGCGGGCATGCCCTTCATCTTCGGACCCGGGGCCGACCTTTACTGGCATGGCGGCTCTGCGGCGATCTATAAACAGGCGCACACCGCTATCCTGGTCGAGGTCCTTAAGGCCAATCACTTTGCGATTGCCGGCACCAACGGGAAACAACTTGAGCACCTGATGCATCACCTATCAAAGGTTAACGGCCTGCAGTTCAATCTTGCCGGTAGACCCTATCGGTGGGTCCCGACACTCGAATACACCGTTGCCTTTCTCTACGAAAAACTAAATATTGATCCCCAAAAGGGACAACTTGTAATGGCAGAAATTGTCAGCGATGATCGGATCGCGAAAGTCTTGTCGAAGTAAAAAAGCGTGTCGACAGAACATTTAGCTTTCAAGTGATAATCTGCGAATTTGTCGGGTTTTATCCCGTGTACAGGTATTCTCACTCGCTGCCAGAATATTCGTTGCATTGGCACTCAAGCACGTGAGAATTATTCAGTTAGTGGGTATCGGTATTCACACTGAAGCATCAGCGTAGCGAGGCAGGTACTCATCAGTCTTCCTCCTGTGTGGCCGTGATTGCCACCATAATACCAAGATCCCTCATCCCGACCCTGTCGAACCTGCGAGTTCACGAGCATATTCTGCATTGCTGCTTTCCAATTTTTCCAGAGTCGCCCGCCTGGTCCATCGCTCTGAAAAATCGCCATCGAAGCGTGGTAATTGTGATAAATGTTGTCACGCGCCGGACCCATTGCAGCAAGCCACTCGACTCCTTTTCTTTGGCCCGGATTATCTTTTCTGATGCCCAAGTAGGTCCGACAGATCAGACCCATTGCGGTCATTGCACCATCGTTGTCCACGACTGTACCTCGAGCCTCTGGATTCATGTAGCCATAGCGCGAAAAGCCGCCTCCCGCGGCCCGATCAAAGCCGACGCTGTCAAGCCACTTATTTGCCTGAGGCTTCACATGACCAGGCACAATAAGATATGCCATCAACGCACTTTTGAGTGCCATTATCTGCCAACCGACCACTGATGTGTCTCCTGGACCATTGTAAGAGGGCGTGTAATGCCAACCCCCGGTCTGTGGTTTCTGACTGGCAGCGATATAACTAATTGCCTTTTGTGCTGGGATTTTTAGTTTTGAGTCCTGAGTCATCCCGTAAGCTTCCGCCAGTGCGCACGCCGCGATGCCGTGGCTGTACATGTGATAGTGCCAGTATTTACTGTCATAAAGTTTGCCTGTGCGACGTTCCATTTTCCCTCTTAGAAAATTGAGTCCAGCTCTTACGACATCAGCGTATTGATTATGCTGAGCCGATTTGTGCGTGTAGCCATTGGCCAGAAACGGCAGCAGCGCCATCCCGGTAGCAGCGACTCGTGGACTATTGCCCGGAGAGATATCATCCCCCGGATTGGCAAACCCGCTACATTTGTCGCCTCGCGTGTGGTTAAAACTCCAGCTTCCATCAAGGTTCTGATGGTTCGCCAACCAGCGAATTCCTCGCTCGACAGCGTCCGCTGGCACCGCCTTCTCGGGGTCATTTTTGAAATTACCTCGTAGAAGAGGGTGCCTGAGAGCAAAGTTTTTGTCTTGTGTTCCCTCTAAACTTTCTATGATTTTCAGTTTTTTATCTCGGTCGTCCAGCGCAGGTAAAACTTGAACGTAAATTTCCTCCGCGTGAGTTTTTAGCGCGTTTCTCTGATTTTTTTTTCGCCTCAAACTTTTTGCCGCTTCCAGCCAACCATCCGCGGCTTCCGCTAATTGGGTAATCTTTTGCTGATTGGTTGGATCAAAAGAATTCTTTAATTCTAAACTGGCAAGCTCGGCTAGCTGTTCGTCGTCGCCGCTGGACAGATGAGTTAGACCTTTTTCCCAGTCGTTTTTTTCAAAGCAGAAATATTCACCCACAATCCTGTTGCTTGTGGGATGTTTTGGCTGTTTTTGGAGAGTACGCTGGGCAATGACAATAGTTCGTTTTTCTTCAATCCGACGGATCAAGGGTTTGTTCTGTTCTTTTGTCGCCGCCTTGATTGCAAGATCGTAAAAATCCAAAGCTTGAGTAAACCTTTTGTCGTCAATCGATTCCTTTGCCAATTTTGTGGCCTGGGTTGATATCTCTCGCAGGGGTATCCGATCTTTTCCCTCGCAAAGGGCACAAATTTTTACCATTACCTTCCGCTTAATGCTGGTTTCATCGATCGGGAATGATTGAGACATTGCATCAATTGTTTGGATCGCCCTTTTCACATTTAGTTTTTTTACAAATTTCTTACCCGCTTCCTGTAAGAGTACATATTTATCGTTTGTGTCATCGACATGTTGTGCTCGTTCCAGTAATTTCTTTCCCGATAACGAATCCAAGCTCGTGCCGAAAGACTCTCGGATTTTCCCACGTTCGGATTTGCTGGGTACGCGTGCTAGATGTGATTGTGCCTGGGACGTCAGCGTTAGAATTAAAAGAATGAGACAATAAAAAGAAAGCAGATAGAGCCTACGGCAATTTTTTAGAATACGCAAAACATGAGTGCCTGCCGATTCTGATCTGTTACCCATTTGGTTTACCCCACAGTATAAGAATCCTGCTTTCGATAAGCTGTATCAACTCACCGCTAACGTTATACAACATCCCACTAGGCCATTACAGCAAAAATATGGTGTGAGCTTTTCCTCAAAATGTTGCAGAATCTGAATTGAGGCTACGGGGCGTTAGATGTGTTAAAGTATGGATTGTTGTAGTTAAAAATCTAATTTTTATCGCGAATGGGGGTTAACCCCCAATAGAGCACTTTTTTCATTGCTCGCTTTAGTTCGAAGGTGCAAATTAGCAAATCGATGAGATGAGGAAGCCATGAGTCGTTATGCTTTGGTGGTTGAGAAAATACGCGCGTTCCGCGATGCTCGCGATTGGATGCAATTTCATCATCCCAAAGATATGGCGGTCGGTCTGGCGATCGAGGCGGCCGAACTGATGGAACTTTTTCTTTGGAAGAACGAGCAAGAACAAACAAAAATCGTCGAGCTGAAGCGGGAGCAGATTGAGGATGAAATTGCGGATATCGGCATGTTTCTGCTGGAGCTGGCTGACAACCTGAATGTCGATCTGCTTTCGGCAATTGAAGCCAAGATCGAAAAGAATGCACAAAAATATCCGGTAGAAAAGTCAAAGGGTCGTAGCGTGAAGTACACCGAACTTTGAACTGCTTCGATTTTCGCCTTCCCGATGAAGCGGTGCTGGCACAACTTCGATCTTGCCACTTACTGGCGAAATATCTATGAACTCGTCATGCGCACTTCGATCTGCCCTGCAGTAACCCTGGGGGTCGCCTGCCTGTTTGTCTCTGCCTGCACCACCGTCCCTCAGCAGGAAGGACTGCTCGAGGCGGAAATGCCCCAATCAAAAATCTCGTCCCGCAACCTGCGGGCGATGGTCTCGGAGTATGTGCCGAGCTACGCACACAAAATTGAAGCGACCGCCGACGTGATTCTTGCTGATTGCGACGAACCGTCGACGCGGAAAAATGCGTTGCTCTGGAAAATCAATGGCATCTCGTCCGCTTTCGGCGCCGCCAGCCGTCCCGATCCGCTTGCCTCATTTTGCGACCTCTGGGTATTGACCCGGCAAATGCTTTATCTGGCGGAATCCGGCGAGCAACCGCCTCCCTTTGGAGAATGGCAACAGGAGGTGATCACTGCCTGCCGACAACTCGATGCGAGGTGCATCGAAATCGACAGCAAGCTCGAGCCGAATCTAGATTACATCCAGGCTTTCGTCGAAAAAACTGCCCGACAACACCCGATGCAGGATCTTTATTTCGATCGCACTCCGATCGCTACCGAAAACATTGAAAAGATTCATCACCCAAAACATGAACTGCTGCACGTCCTGTCCTCGATGCAGGATGATGTCAAAGATATGCAGCGACTCTCTGCCCTGTATGCGGAATACCTACCCAAGCAGGCTCGTTGGCAGGCTGAACTGCTCGCGCTTGGTGTCGATCGCTCACCGGCAGTCCGCGCAGCGCTCGCCGATTTCAACACGGCATCTCGTGCAATGCAGCAACTAGCTGTATCAGCAAGCGAGATGCAAGATAGTGTTGATCAACAACTGGCAGTTATGCCTGTCGTGGTCGACCAGCAGCGGAAACAGGCTACCGCAGATTTGGAGAAAATGCAGGCAGCAGCACTCGCGCAGATTCGGGTTGAGCGTAAGGCGGTAATGCAAGCGGTAAATCAGGAGCAGGTGGCAATCAGGGAGTGGGTACAGGCGACTGCCAACGCCTCAGCTGTTCAAGCCGATGTTATTACGCAAAAACGCATTAAGCAATCTGCCGGTGAAGCCGAACGGCTGCTTGATCGCGCTGCTCTGTACGGCGGAACGGGTCTGGGCATCGCTGGGTTTCTGGGGCTACTCTTTTTTGTCTGGTGGCGGATATTTCAGCGTCAAAGGGCCGATGAGGTGGCCAAGATTCGTTTAGAAGCAGGCCAGGAATTGAGGTTGATCAAACACGAAGCCGATGATTCTCTGGCGCGTCGTGTTGCCTGATTTTATGCTTGGCATCTTCTTTGCTTGCTGGGGGTTAACCCCCACTCCATTACTGCGGAACATGTTTGTGTGGTTTCTCGTTTTCGATAAAATGTCGATTCGCTTCAAGTATTGTATTGGTAAAAAATTTGGGGCATTTCAAAATGGCGCAGCAGTGGTTTTACGAAAAAAATGGCAATCAATACGGCCCATTAAATTCCCACCAGATGCAAGCGTTGGGGAAATCAGGTGAACTCGGACCAAGCGATCTCGTTTGGCGAGAGGGCATGCAAACAAAAATTCCTGCAGCCAAATACAAGGGGTTGCTGCCGGAACGCGCCGTTACGCAAAGCAACCTTCCAGACGATTCGAAAGAGGTGGTGATCGATTCAAGTCCGCCGGGCAGGGAAAAGACAAATCGGTCCCGGCAATCGAGTCTGTTAAGTGGCCGGGCGATGTTCAGCCTTGGCCTAGAAGCTCAGTCGTTTGTGTACAGTAACTGGGCTACGGTCGTTTTTCTTACGGTCGTCTTTGTCCTTGCCTGCGCATGCGCACTAGCCCTTATCTTAACGCTCCCTTTAGCGCCTGTTTTCATGATGGGCTATATGAGTAATATCTCGCGCATTCATCAGCGGCAAAGAATTCATTGGGAAGACTTTATCTTATTCTTGCGACGAGGTTGGTCTTCGCTGTTCAACGTGTTTGAGCTATGTGCAGTATTCATTCTAATTACGGCCGTGGTCATCTTGTTTCTTTATTTGTGTGGATTATTTTGCTTCTTTATTTTGCCTTTAGGGCAAATTTTCGAGCCAGGTGTTTTACGCTTTTCATTTTTAAGTGCGATTATATTGCCAGTTTATTTATTGGGACTTGCATTGAGTTTTGGAGCAGCAACTTCCTATTGGGTTGTTGTTTATGCAGCAAGAGACGATGTCGCAGGCTCGAATGCGACTGACGATGTTTCTATCTACTCGCGATTGCAACTTGGTTTGCAATCTCTCGGAAATAATAAGTCAGCGATTTTTTCGGCGGGTGCTTGTATTGCTTTGTATACCCTTGCGTATGGAGTTGTGTTCCTCGTTGTTGTCCTTTTGCTCGCCTATATTGGACGAGAGTTGCCATATGGAGAAGCGGGTTATTTCCTGCGACAAATACTGGGCCTTCTGGTTACCGCCGTAAGCATTCTTTGGTGCTGCACAGGGCTGTCGTCGCTCCTTGTCTACTACGTTTTTGTAGCGGATCGCGTCGTAGGGCGATCCCGCAACTATTCGTAATTACACGATCACCGGAGGACGAGTCGCTCGACTCAGGACCAATCTGCGCGAACCAGATTCGCTGCGGCACTGGTGAAAAAAGCACCAAGGGCTATAAAAAGGATGCTTAATCCTCCTTTGCGCCACACTCTCATGCTCACTGATCCTGCGGTTCTTTTTGAAAATGTCTCTCATGCTTTCGGCGCCCAACAGGTGCTGCAGGGTGTTTCCCTGCGGATAGAGCAAGGTGAGATCGTCGGATTGATCGGTCCTAATGGCGCGGGCAAAAGCACCCTCCTTCGTTCGATGGTCGGCATCATCCGCCCCGATCACGGTACGGTTCAGGTTTGTGGAACTGACGCAGTCCGCAATGCGCTGGAAGCACGCCGACATATCGGCTACGCGCCGAGCGAGACGGCACTCTATCACCAGATGACTAGTGAGCAACTCCTGGCGTTTGCTATTGCATTCCACCCCTCTGCAGACCACGCACTCGGGCTTTCGCTGTTAGACAAGCTCGGTGTTCCCCACGCCAAGCGACTTGGTGCACTTAGTCACGGTATGAAGCGAAAGATCATGCTGGTTCAGGCCATCGCCTGCGGCGGGCCAGTGATCGTTCTTGACGAACCTACCGAAGCACTCGATCCTGAAGCGCGAAGGATGGTCGAATCCGAGTTACGCAGCCAAGCCGCCGCAGGCCGTGCGGTGCTTTTTTCGTCGCACGACCTGACTAGTGTCGAGAGGCTGTGCCATCGCGCGGCTTTTCTTCGCCGTGGAACGATCGTGCGGGCAGGCGGTGCCGCGGAGCTTGCTGCCGAAACTGGAAGGCTGCTTCATCTCGAGTTCCGCGTACCGATGGACCGAGATCAATTGCCGGTGCATGCGGCCTGGCGATGGCAGGGGCAGGCGACTCGCTGGTCGCTGCATCACAATGACCCGGTTGAAAAGGTACTTGCGGTGATTGCGGAACTTCCGATCAACGGAATCCGTGATGGAGGGGGGTCATTGGAAGAGGTCTTTGACGCCCTGTATGGAGGTGATGCCGCATGATTGCGATTGCGCGACAATACGCCCGCGGACTCATCTGGTTGTCACTCGGCTATTTTATCATTCTCGAGGCCGCGCTGGTGGCCGCCATTTTTTATTGGCCCAAGTTTCGCGATAATACGCCCGCACTGGCCAAGTTAGTTCCCTTCCAGTCGCTTCAGGATCTGCTGACCGCCGTGCAGCAGTCGGGCTACTGGCCTTACTTTGCCATCCAGCAATGGTTTAAGGGATGCAGCTTATTCGGCGTGGCAGCCATCGCATTTATGGGCAGCGGTATTATCGCTCGCGAGGCCGATCAGCGAACCGCTGAATTTCTTTTTTCCAGGCCAGTCTCTCGGCGTAAGGTGCTTCGCGTCCGAACCGCGGTACTTAGCTTCGCAGTGCTCTGGCCGGTCTACGTGTCTTCGATTTCTGCGATCTGGTTATCGCCGGCAGTTGACGAAGCCTTGCCTTGGGCCGCAACGCTTTGGGCCAGTACATACATGGCATGTTTCCTGCTCACACTCATCACCGCTACCGTGCTGCTTTCGGTCATTTCGACCCATCAGATGCGGGCCGGGATCATTATCGTTGGCATCATTTTACTCTCCTTTGCACAATATTTAATTCAGGGAATTGATCAGTGGAGCCTGTTTGCAACAATCGATGTCTGGACATTTATGCGAATCGGTGTGGGAGAGTATCCCTGGATGGCGAGCGGTTGCTTTCTGACGGCCTCTGCCGCGATGTTTGCTCTGGCTGAACTGTTACTGAAACGACGAAATTGGTAAATAACCTGCGGCCGGTACAGCTCATCCAAAAAATTCACCTTGTCGCCGCGTGGCGTGTTAACCCATAAAAAAGAGATCTTGCCCAGATTTTCGCGACGGTTTTAAAAAATTGACCGGATCTTTTGGCAAATGACCATTTATTTCCGGAGAGGCTACCCGTCAGTAAAGACCCCGCCCCGAGGATGTTCGGTGTATTGCGCGCATAAAGTTTTCTTTCCCGTTTTATTTTGTGTTGTCAGTTGGCTCGCCATGCTTCCTACGCCCAGTTTGGGAGGTTTGCTGCACAGCGAGGCAATCAACGAGACAGTTCCACTCTACAGTGCAGGTCCCATTGACTCGGTCGATTTCAAAATATTTATCGAGGATAGCTCGGGAGTACTGGCTGCCGTGCCGGTATTTGAGCAAACGTTTACGGAACTGGACTCCGGCACTAGTCTGGTCTTTGATTCTGGTCCACTTTTTGCCCAGGCGGAGAACCTGTTAACCAACGATGTCGACGATATTGTTACAGTGTACGTGGGTCCGCTCAGCACGACCTACAACGAGTCCTCCTTTTTCGGTTTAACTCCTGATTTTTACGGCAATCAACTCACGAGCATTGAGGCGCATCTCGATACGATCGATATCGTACCGCTGGGCCAAATTCTGACCATGCATGTCGCGCAACTGGATTTCACGGGCACGCTCGAAATTCACGGCCAGAGCCTTCCGGAGCCCGGCGGAATGCTACTTGGTATCAGCGGTCTGCTCGGCTTACTCGGACTCTGTAGTCGTCAGCGAATCCATGCGACCTCGCGGTGAAGAGTCTTATCATCTGTAACCTCTGGCCGCTCTCATCCAAAACAGTCGGCGATCGTAATTGGGCCACAGTGAGAGCACCGCCGATCGTCATCCAGAAACACGGGCACAGGAAGCATGCTCCGGTCGCAGAAGAAGATTCCAGGTATCGGCACCCGTGGGCAGCGTGGCAAGGCGAATCACAACATACGCCGACATGGCAAGGTTGCCGAGCAGAAGGATTAGTAGAAGCCAAACAACACGCGACAGCAGCGACGATTCGCGGTAGGCGACCCATATGTAAAAGGTTCCGAAGCCTAAATAAGCGTCGACGAGCGTTGCCTGAAACCAGCGGTTGGCTAGCACGACCGGATCAACCTGCAAAATGTTCTCGCTCAGCGAAGCTCGCACCGTGAAAAAAAGAATCGTCAAAAAAAACAGGCCGAAGATCAGCAGGAGTAGGCCACGCATCGCAGGTTCCTTTCACGGTTGAGTGCCACTGCCGGAATAACCGGAAATGGCCGAAAAATGGGCCCTTTTACCGCGGCTTTGCAGACCCGAAGCCACCAAATTTTTGCACTCCAGAGAGCCGCTCGGTTAAACTAGGTCTTACTATAACCGGTGATTGACCGTACTTCACCCGCTCGCGGTCAAGCTAACGGGCAGCGGATTCTGAAGGGCATTTGATGGGCTGGTATTACAAGATCGAAGAAGACCAATGGGGACCAGTTTCGGTTGCCCAATTGCTCCAGCTCATTCACTCGGGCGCTATTCCCCCGCAGGGAATGGTAAGGCAGGGCGAGGATTCGCCCTGGATCTCGGTTGATCAGATCAATGCCGTTCTTTCCAGCGCTGGTACGCTGGTTCCTCAGGAAAGGGCGCCGGCTGCCGCAGTCACCGCTCAACAGAGCGCGACGGTTTCCGCACCGCACCCTGTCGAAAAGGTGCAGCAACCCAAGGGTCGCCGTAAGCGGCGTCGCCGAACACCACAGAGCAATGCACCGCATCCGATGATGGTTGCCATCGGCACATCGCTGGTATTGTTGGTCGCGCTGCTGCTGGTCGAGCAGCGGGTCTCCAACGTGCCACGAGCGACTGTCGTCGAAGAAATCGCACAGTCGAAACCCGCATTACCCGATATCGCATCTCAAAGGGGTGTCGACGACCAACAGGCATCACAAGCAAATAACGTGAGCGACGCAGGCGACAGTCGCCTGGTCGAGAGAACCGACCGGAGTGTCGTGCAGATTGAATCGAGCGGTGGAAACGGCAGCGGTTTCATCATCGATTCTTCGGGCACTGTGGTGACCAATCTGCATGTCGTGCAAAATACGGGCACCGCTGAGGTCAGATTTGTTGACGGCTCTCGCTACGAGGTTGCCGGTTTTGTGGGCCTGGCTGAAGAAAAAGATTTGGTTTTGTTACGGATCCGGTCCAACCGGAATGATTTTGAGCCCCTACCGATCACTACCAAGTTGCCTCGGAAAGGCGAAAAGGTTTACGCGCTCGGTGCTCCGCGCGGGTATCTTGGTTCGATCACCGACGGTATCGTCAGCGCGATTCGCAGCGGTGCGGAAATCAGAGACATTGCGATGCAGGATGGAGAGGCCATCGATCGACTCGATGGAACACTTGATTTCAGTGAAGACATCACCTGGATTCAGACCTCCAGCCCGATTTCACCTGGCAATAGTGGAGGACCACTGGTCAATGCTCGCGGTGAGGTTGTCGGCATCAATACTTGGATTCAAACCGATGCCCAGAATATTAACTTCGCGCTTTCGGCTGAGAATTTACAGCAACTGATCGACAACCGTCAGGGACTGCAACCACTTGCAATGCTGCCTGCCGGTAATGAACCCAGTTTTGTGACCCATCAGCGGAGGCAGGAGGAAGAACTCCGCCAGTCGCGTGTAGAAAACAATGAATTGGAGAAACGACGACAACGCTTGGCATCCGCCTCTAGTTCCAAACGCACCGCTCGGGTGGTGCAGGAACTGTCTCACCTGCGAGATATGATTCAGCAGTGCGGCAAGGAACTGCGACAATATGACATTGCCAGATCCAAGATTCTTTCCGATCTCGAGCGCAATCGAAAGTCGACCAAGGCGGTTTACCTGGAAAGTGAAAATTCGGCGGCCCGACAACGACAAAGTCGCAGCCAATTGAATCGGCTCAATAAAATTCTGCTCTCAAAAGAGAAAAAAGTGAATTTTACCGATGCAGAGTGGGCTGAAAAACTGACGGAAAAAGAAAAATTGATTGCCACGATGAAGCATCTGCAAGAGCATGGACAGATAATCAAGCGACGACAAGACAAGCTATATGCCGAGGACCAGAAACTGCAAGAACTATTGAAGTTTAATTTTGTGGACTGGCAGACCAAAAAAAATGAACTCTCTGATTATGAAATTCGGTATGTCGAATTGCTCGTCGAATTTCCGCGGTGATCACTGAAGATCTTGCCAGCAACGGAATGTTGCTTGAATAACTGTGCTGTCCTCACCGACGGCTGCCACTACGGCATCAGGTCGCACGAGGATGCAGCCGTCCTCCTTCAGTCCGAATCGCTCCAACAACCGGGTAACGTCGCCGGATGTATCGAGAATTTTTCGAGCAAGAGGAAAGCCTCCATTGCCCACCCCGAAATATTTCGGCAGGGTTGCCTCGGTCGCGCTGCCCCAGACGATTGCCGTTGCCTCATTGCCGCGCAACAAATCGGTGGCCCGCATCTGTTTTCCCTGCTGCTCAATGCATAGGTGGGGAAACGCATCACCGGGTTGAATCGCTGCACCATGAATACCCGGGCCACAAAGAAGGCTGCCGCGTGTAGAAATATTTTCTTCGCTGAGAAATTCCGTCAATTTTTGCCGAACGGCAGGAATGGAAAAGCCAATATGCATGATCATGTCGCGAAGATGCCTAACTAATGGATTCGAGATCATCGCGGCACGGATACCCCGACCCGTCATTTTAAGCACCGCTTCGCCGACTCGGTGTCGCTCTTCCTGATACGTTTCGATCAAGCCTTCGGGAGCGCCCCCTTTTTCCACCAAGGCAATTTTCCAGGCCATGTTGATTGCATCCTGTATGCCCGTGTTCATGCCCTGGCCACCTGCTGGGCTGTGGACGTGAGCTGCATCGCCCGCAAGGGTTACTCGTCCGTGAACATAATTTTCAATTTGCCGCTCGTTAATAACAAACTCGCTTTTCCAGTGCACGGCCGTAATTTTCCAACCCGTGGCTGTCCGATCGTCAAGCAACGCCTGAATGTCGTCATCGGTCGGTTCCATCCGCTCCTGATGTTCGCCGATGTGTCCGCCATCGGCGATGATTCTCAAGCGTTCTTCACCGATGGGAAAAAGCGCAAGCATTCCGGCCGACGAGGCCTCGGCCCGCATCATCCCAGGGTCGACTTTCTGATCGATCTCGATGTCTGCTAGGAGCCAACGACGGTCTACAGTTTCGCCCGGAAAAGGGAGGTTCAAAGTATGGCGAACCACTGAGTGAGCACCATCGCAACCAATCAAGCGTGAAAATCGGTGGTCCTCCTCGCCCCGTGCCGTTTCGAGTTTGCAAGTCACCCATTTTTCATCGGCGGTAAAATCGATCAACTTCGTTTGCCAGTCGACGGTAATACCTCGCTTCAGTGCGTGTTCAATAAGCACTTGCTCAGTTTGTGACTGTGGAATCAACAAACCGGTAGGGAAGTCTAGCGGCTCATCTTCCATGTTCATCGATGCAATACATTTTCCATTTCCCCAGATTGCTACCTGCTTGAGCGGATATCCGCGCTCGATGAAGGCAGAAGCCGGAATCTGACTGTCGAGAACCTGTAGGGTGCGCAGCCAAACGACCAATGCCTTGGAGAGCGCGGTGGGGCCAGTTGCCGCATCGATCAGTCGTATCGGAATACCGTGTCGCGCTAGACAATTGGCTGCGGTGAGTCCCACCGGTCCAGCGCCGCAAATGAGTATGGGGTACTCCACCATGGTATGCTCTTTTTTCAAGCAGTTCGCATGCAGGGTGTGAAACGGCGATTTTTACCATTCCGCGGGGTCCCGTCCATACCTTGGGGGGGGCACGCGCGGGAAAAAAACTCAATTACACTGGAAAAACAGGTTAAACGTTGACTTCGAAACCGACTGGAAGATATATTCGTGCTGCCCGCCCGTTGTTCCCGCAAAGTCGCTGCTGCGGTGATCTAATCGACCATGCAATGTGCTCGTCTGAAAATCATTTATCCCTGGTTTTTGTTATGGCTGCTCAGCCTAATGGCAGCCGGGCCGGGATTGGTCTGCCGTGCTGCGGCAGCCGATACGTTAGACAGTGAAACGCACTTCGAGCGCCACGTGCGTCCAGTGCTGCTCAAGCATTGCAGTGCCTGCCACGGCGAGGAAATACAGGAAGGTGAGCTGCGGGTCGACTCGCGTGAGGCGCTTCTTCGTGGTGGGGCCCGCGGACCGGCTATCCGACCGGGTGATTCCGCCGAGAGTCTGTTGATGAGTGTCGTGCGGCACACAATCAGCGATCTGGCAATGCCGCCGGAGGCAGAACCGCTTGCGTCACCGGAGATCGAACAACTTGCCATTTGGATTGACCGCGGAGCTGCATGGCCGGCGGCGGTGCCCTTGGGGGAGACACCGCCGAGTGGGAAAATTTCGGAACTCAAAAAGTCTCATTGGGCGTTTGCACCGGTAACTACCAATCAACGAGCGGCTGAGGATCATGCGTCGGCGGTCGATGCGATTGATCGACGAATTGAGTCAAGACTTGCGGCTGCTAGTCTCACCCCAAACGGCCCTGCCCCCCGCGAGCAATTGATCCGGAGAGCGACCTTCGATTTGACCGGTCTCCCACCATCGCCTGAAGCGATCGATGCCTTTGTCTCCGACTCGGCTTTGGACGCTTATCCGCGGCTGATTGAAAGTCTACTTGCCAGTCCGGCCTATGGAGAACGGTGGGGGCGTCATTGGCTGGATTTGGTCCGCTACGCGGACACGGCCGGCGATGCTTCGGATTATCCCGTGCCCGAGGCATTTCAGTATCGCAATTATGTGATCGATTGTTTTAATCAAGATCTACCCTACGACCAGTTTATCCGCGAACAGTTGGCCGGCGACCTGATGGCCTCCGAGAGCGATGACGAGCGATGGCGGAAAATCATTGCGACCGGTTATCTGGCAATCGCACGGCGAATTGGTGTTAGTCCGCATGCAAAAAAACACGTGATGCTGGAAGATGTGATTGACAACATGGGGAAAACGTTTCTCGGGCTATCGCTCGGATGCGCTCGTTGTCACGATCATAAGTTTGATCCGGTGCCGACCAGCGACTACTACGCGCTCTATGGAATCTTTGACAGTTCCGTCTTTCCGCACGCGGGTGCAGAGCATAAACAGCGACGGGAAGATTTTGTTTATCGGCTTCCTCCGGAAGCACTGGATGAGTTGCTTCGACCGCATCGCGAGAAGCTCGATCCTGTGCTTAGCGAAATCAACAAACGTCGTGATCGGAGGAAGGTGATTCGGGAGCAGCCTGAGCACAAAGAAGAGTTCAAGCGTTTGAATCGCGAGATTCAGAAGCTGTGGGGCAGCTATGCCAAGATTGCCCGTGATTTTCCTGACGTCGAGATGGCTTATGCGGTGTCTGAGGGCACTCCGCGGGACGCACAGGTGCAGCGCCAGGGTGATCCGGGGATCAAACGCGAGACGGTGCCTCGCGGGTTTTTGCAGGTACTCGGAGGTTACACGCTTCCGGAAGGTCATTCGCAGAGCGGTCGCTTGGAATTGGCTTCTTGGGTGAGTGATCGTGAGAATCCGCTTACGGCTCGCGTGATGGTGAATCGCATCTGGCACCATCACTTTGGTCGGGGTCTAGTGCCGTCGACCAGCGATTTTGGATTGCGGGGCGATCGCCCCACCCATCCCGAGTTGCTGGATGATCTGGCCTCGTATTTTGTGCATCACGGCTGGAGCGTGAAAGCGATGCATCGCTTGATCATGCAAACCAAAGCATATTGTCGGAGTTCGGAGTCGATGGCTGCCAATGAGTTGTCGGATCCAGATAATTTCCTGCTGCATCGATCCAATCGTCGACGATTGACTGCCGAGGAATTTCGCGATGCAGTCTTAGTGGTCAGCGGACAGCTCGATTTTGAACCAGGCGGTCCGCACCCATTTCCGCACAAGCGAACCTTTCATTACCGGCAGCATGAGCCTTTTCAGGAAACCTATACAACCAACAAGCGGAGCGTTTATCTTCTCCAGTCGCGGCTGAGGAAAATTCCCTTTATTGATTTATTTGACGGACCTGATGGCAATCTGCCGTTTCCCGAGCGACGCGCGACCACAACTCCGCTGCAATCGCTGTATTTGATGAATGCACCATTCATGCACCAGCAAAGTCAGTTGGTCGCCGACCGCATTATGCGGGAGACGGAAAATGCGCAAGCGGGCATTGACTGGGCTTATCGGATGCTTTTTGGCCGTCACGCTGAGGAGGAGGAAATTCAGGCGGGGGCAGATTTTTTCCAGCAGGCGATCGAATCGATTGCGACGTCCCGGCAATCGAAAGATCAATCAGGGGGTGACATGGAAACCGAGCGTGATGCCTGGGCGGCCTGCGTGCGAAGTATGTTTGCCAGTAATTCTTTTTTATATATCGACTGAGAGACCGTAGCAACGATGCCAAACAATCGAAGACAAATGATCCGTTCTCTGGCTGCAGGTGGACTGCTTCTTCCCGGAATGCTTTCTGAGTTGCTTGGTGAGCAGGCACTCGGTGCAAGCGACCCGTTGATGCCACAGAAGTCGCATCACGCTCCGAAGGCAAAGCGAGTGATTTTTCTCTATATGACCGGTGGCGTCTCGCACATTGATTCGTTTGACCCCAAACCGGAACTTAACCGGTACCATGGTGAAAAAGTTGCCGATCCCGGGTTCTGTAAGGCGGCTGATTGGAAGTTTAGTCGGTATGGTGAATGCGGGATGGAGGTGAGCGAACTGTTTCCCGAAATCGGCAGCCTGGCCGATCGGATCGGGCTTATCCGCTCGATGTGGACCGACAATGGCGATCATTTCGGTGCGTCGATTGCGATCCACACCGGATCAAGTAATTTCAACCGGCCGAGCATCGGGTCGTGGGTGAGCTATGGATTGGGGACGGAGTCTCGTAATCTTCCCTCTTTTATGGTGATCTCACCTGGTCTTCCTTACGGGGGTGGGCAGGTATGGGGTTCGGATTTCCTTCCGGTCGTGCATCAGGGAACCCGTCTGCGACCGGTAGCTGAGCCGATTCCCAATATGCGTCCGCTTGCTTCGCGTTCTCTGCAACAGACAGAACTCGATATGCTTGGTTATTTGAACCGCCAGCATCTGATTGGCCGGGAGACCGATCCGAATCTTTCGGCTCGCATCCGATCATTTGAGACGGCCTTCGGCATGCAGAATGCGGCACCTGAGGTCTTTGATCTCTCCGGTGAGACCGAGGAGACCCACGCTCTGTATGGCCTTGAACCCGGATCGCGAGATTCCTTTGCCTGGCAGTGTCTGGTTGCTCGACGACTTGCCGAGCGAGGTGTGCGTTTCATTGAATTGATCGATACCGATTCCAATTCGGGAAATAATTGGGACACCCACGGAAAAATGTTACGCTACAACAAATTGGCAAGAAATGTCGATCGACCGATTGCCGCTTTGGTGAAGGACCTGGATCGTCGTGGTATGCTCGATGATACGCTGGTGGTCTGGACTACCGAGTTCGGTCGCAATCCGTTTGCGCCCTATAAAGGAGCAACCGGTCGCGGTCATCATCGTCATGCATTTAGTACCTGGATGGCTGGCGGTGGCATACGCGGGGGCATGGTGTATGGGAAGACTGATCAGTGGGGCAATCACGTCGTAGAAGATAAAGTCACGGTTCATGATCTGCACGCGACCATTCTGCACCAACTCGGAATGGATCATACGCGACTCACCTATCGTCATGCGGGGCGCGATTATCGGCTTACCGATGTACATGGTCGCGTCGTGCGTGAATTAATCGCCTAGTCATTTTCACTGCGTTGACCTGAAGTGGCAGGACCAGATATACTGAAAAAATAGGATTCCATCCGGTTTTCACCTCGCTGTTGATGCTATGCCTCAATCATTGCTCTTCCGGATGCGATGCCTGCTGCCAGCGATCACTGCCTGCATATTGTGCTTGCCGGTTACTGCGATTCAGGCGGAAAATCGCGATAAGATTGATTTCTTTGAGAACCACATTCGGCCCTTGTTGGTTGAAAAGTGTGCGAGCTGCCACGGAGAAGAGATCCAGGAAAATGGATTTCGGGTCGATTCGCGTCATGCGGTTATTCATGGTGGTCAGCGAGGCGACGCCATCGTGCCCGGTAATGCGAGCGCAAGCTTGTTGTTTCGGATGGTGACAGGGCAAGAGGGAGAGGATCTTGCAATGCCACCGGATGGTGACATGCTCAGCGAAGAGGAGCAGCAGCACATTGCTCTCTGGATCAACCAGGGCGCAGTATGGAGTGGCGAGCAAAAGGTGGCTTCCGGTGGGCCGTTCGCGCGGCTCAAAGAAATCCGCGGCACGCATTGGGCGTATCAGCCGATACGAATGCCCGTCACTCCACAAGATCCCGATTCGACCCTGTCCCGCGGTGCGATTGATGATTTTATATTTGCTCGTCTTGCGAAATCAGGGCTGAAGCCATCGCCCGAGGCCGATCGCCCGACGCTTATCCGCCGGGCCTATTTCGATCTTATCGGTCTGCCCCCGACCTACGAAGAGGTCGAATCCTTTGTAAGCGATTCACGTGAAAATGCATATGAGTTGATGATCGAAGAATTGCTCAGTCGGCCCGAGTATGGCCAACGATGGGGCCGGCACTGGCTTGATGTTGCACGGTACAGCGATACTCGCGGCCATACGAATTTTCCGGGAACTGAAATTCGTTATCCATTTGCATGGACCTATCGAGATTATGTGATTGACGCCATGAACGCGGATCTGCCGTTTGATCAATTTGTGACTCAACAGTTGGCAGCAGATTTGGAAACTGACACAGAAAGCGACCAGCAAAACCTGGCAGCACTTGGATTTCTCACTGTAGGCCGTCGTTTTCTTAATCGACAGCACCGAATTCTTGGCGAGCGCGTTGATTTGGTCAGTCGCGGATTGATGGGTGTTACCATTATGTGTGCCAAATGCCATGACCATAAATTTGATCCCTTCTCGATGCACGACTTTTACGCGCTTTATGGGATCTTTGAGAACGCCGCTGAGCCGCTGCCGAGCGAATTGCCGCAAATTGGTCCGGCAGAAAAAGTAGATCCCCAGCGAGCGGATCTGCTTCGGCCTCAATTCGACGAAGAACTCGCTGCTTTCAAGCAGGAAGCAGAATCGCTTCGCATTAAATTGATATTGGAGGAACTTCGACAGAAGGCTGAATTTTATCTTCCGCTTGCTGCCGCGCGTGCGGAGGGCAAAGCACTGGAGACGGTCAAGATTGGAGATGATGTGCGGTTGAGCCGACTAGGCATTGAAGTCTGGGAAACATTCATCACCGAGAACCCGATCTTAATGCCGTGGTGGAAGACGCTTCAAGCTATTGAATCGCCGGACGGTGAAGCATATGCGGCAGAAGTAGCCGAGGCATTAGCCGACAATTCATCCGGCAATCGACTCATACGCGAAAAAATTCTTGAAGTGAAGCCGGAATCAAACGCCACCGCTATGCAGGCAATCGGCCAGGCTCTTAGCAGCGTTTCTGATCGTTGGGAGGAATTGCAAACGCTCGATCCCGGAGACCAAGGGTTTGCTGATCCTGCGGCGGAAGAAATTCGTTTGATGTTGCAGGAAATATCTAAGCAAGTTGCCGATGCGCCTGAAACTGCTCACCGCGAGTGGTTTTTAGGGCGTACGCCAGCACCACTTCGGGAGCAGAGTCAAAAGTTTGATTTACTGCTCATGAAATACCGTGAACTCGTGCCGCGTCGTGCGATGGCCGTGGTAGAGAATCCACTTGCACTTGATGCTCCAATCCATATTCGTGGTAATCCAAAAAAGCGCGGGCCGACTGCCCGTCGAGGATTTTATGAGCTGCTGGAGAGCGACTGCGAGGTGGAACCGATAAAGCAGGGGAGTGGGCGGGCTGAACTTGCCCGCTGGATCACCCATCGGGGTAATCCGCTCACGGCGAGGGTCATTGCTAATCGCATCTGGGGTTGGCACTTCGGATCCCATTTGGTCGAAACGCCAAGTGATTTTGGCACACGCGCCCCCGAGCCCACGCATCCGCTACTGCTCGACTATCTGGCAGCAACACTTCGCGACGAGGGCTGGTCAATAAAAGATTTGCATCGGGAAATTATGTTTTCTTCCACTTATCGGCAGCAAAGTCTCTCACGAAAGGATGCGTTGGCAGTTGATCCCGACAATCGACTTTATTGGCGGAAGAATCGCCGACGTTTGGAGTTTGAGCCAATGCGTGACGCAATGCTCGCGGCAAGCGGAGAACTTGATACGTCGCTTGGCGGGCCACCGGCCGAAGATTTTGAATCACCTCGACGGAGTGTCTATCTACTTCATAATCGTCGAAGCATGGCCCCGGTATTGCCGACGTTTGACGTGCCGGCGGCTGATGCCACGCTGCCGAAGCGAAGTGAGACGACCGTGCCGCAGCAGGCACTCTATCTAATGAATCATGGTTTCGTAACGCGCCGCGCTGAGCACGTTGCCCGCCTTTCAGAAAACGATCCCGACGCGAGTGATGTAGGTCGCATAATTTCGCTTTACCGCCACATTTATGGTCGGGATCCATCGGTAGCTGAGTTGGCAGATGCCCAGGCGTTTGTAACGGAATCGCAGTCTGAATTTATTTCTGATCCGCAAGCGACAAGGCAACTATCACCGGAGGATGCCCGCTGGAAATACGGCACAGGGCAAATGGATCCGGATCAAAACCGTGTTGTCGCTTTTGCCCCATTACCGCACTTCGATGGGCGTCGTTGGTGGCAGAGAGCAGACCACACCTGGCAAGATGCATTTCTGGATGGGCAGGGCGGAAGACCCGGTCGAGAAACGGCGGTGATCCGTCGTTGGGAGGCCCCGAAAGACTCGGTGGGTGTCCGCTACATTCTGCGAGGCACGTTTGTCGCGGGTCCCCATATGGGAGATGGGGTAGATATTTACGTTGTCTCGAGCCGTGAAGGACTGCTCAAAACGGTTGGGCGAGATGAGGCTGGTTCCATGGATATTCACGTAGATAACCTGCAAATTAAGCCTGGAGACGTGATTGATCTGGTGGTTGCACCGCGGAAAGAGAATGCCTTTGATGATTTTTCCTGGTCGCCTAGAATTGTAGAGGTTGGCACCAACGCTGCCGGATCACCATATGCGGCCAACGAGTGGCGTAGTGATGAAGCATTCAGCCGGTCGATTCCCTATTGGGATGGAGGGTTGGATCCCTGGGAGCAACTTGCCCAGGTGCTGCTAATGAGCAATGAATTTATGTTTGTGGACTGAACGATGTTCCAAGAATCTCTATCCTCTGTCTCACGTCGCGAAGCACTTGCCCGCTGTGGAATGGGTATGGCGGGTATTGGTCTGGGTATGTTACTGGGAGAGGAAGCTCGAGCCGCAGGCCGAACGCTCGCGGCAACGCCACCTCATTTCGCGCCACGTGCAAAGCAAGTTATCCATTTATTCCTGAACGGCGGCCTTTCACACGTCGATACTTTTGACTTCAAGCCCGCACTCAGCAAGTATGCGGGGAAGCCGCTGCCGGGAGTGGGGCCCGATCGGCATGACCGTCATGGCAACGCCATGCCGTCGCCCTTCAAGTTTCAGCCACGCGGCAGCCATGGGCTGATGGTGAGTGAATTATTTGAAAATTTGGGTCGGCAAATCGATGATGTGTGTGTGGTGCAATCGATGCACACTGACGCGCCGGAACATGGCGATGCTAGGCAACTCTGGCATTGCGGTTCGATTGCCCAAAATGCACCCTCTTCCGGTGCATGGGTGACCTACGGTTTGGGCACTGAGAATGCAAACCTCCCGGCCTTCGTGGCTCTCTGTCCGGGTAACGGACAGTTGCCGGAAGATGGATCGACCGGATGGCGTGCCGGGTTCATGCCCCCAATTTATCAAGGCACTCTGGTCGACACGGGCCAGATGCGAGATGTTGAGAAACTGATCCGCAACGTCCGAAACCCGTATTTGAAAGGTGCAGCCCACCGAAGGCAGATGGATTTGCTTCGACGGATTAATGAACGGCACCTTGCTGCAAGGGGCGAGGACGATACGCTCGAGGGGCGAATTCAGTCGTATGAAATGGCTTATCGGATGCAGGCGGCGGCTACCGACGCCTTCGATCTTTCGCGCGAACCGGAGCATGTGAAAAAATTATACGGAGATACAAAACCTGCTCAGCAGTTGCTTTTGGCACGCAGGTTGATCGAACGTGGTGTGCGTTTCGTTCAGGTGTGGCCCTATCACAACCAGCCATTCGACAATCATGAGAATCTCACGTCGCTTGAACCGGTCGCCCGACATTGCGATCGGGCGATCTCGGCGCTACTCACCGATTTGAAGATTCGAGGCCTGCTCGATGAGACACTGGTAGTAATGTGCGGCGAGTTTGGCCGAATGCCCACGGCCGAAGGTGAAATGGAAGGCATGCAGCGGACGGGACGCAATCACAACCCGCACTGTTTCAATGTAATTCTTGCTGGCGGCGGGATCCGACCGGGGATTATCTATGGTGCGAGCGATGAGTTCGGATATGAGGCGGTCGAGAATCC
>DLCF01000009.1 GCA_002480485.1 Planctomycetaceae bacterium UBA7805 | reverse complement strand
ACATAGGGGATCATCCAGCCCATGTTGGTGACAACCGCAAGTGTACTGTATTTTTTACCACCGAGTTCGTTGTAGCCGCTCTGGTAATAAGTTTCTCCCGCGTAACGCAAAGGATTGTTCATCCAGATTTTGACGCCCCGGTCGACATTTCTCACAGGGTCTCTCAATCGGATCTGCGAAGAATAGTTTTCGGGGATATTCGTGCCAATATAATCGTCTTTTCGAACCTCATCGAGACGCAGCGAGAATGGCTTGTGGATCCGCTTATAGCGAAGTGCTACGTCGTATTTTTTCCCCTTAATTTCTACCGCCTGATCCTTCAGTAGCGATGTCAGAAGATAGGTCCCGAGCGATCGGGGTGCATCTTTATCGCGAAATTCGACGTAGGCTGCGGGGATGTCCTCCGTCTGCTGCACGTCCGTGCCACTGGTCTTTGCCGCTTCTACTGCCGCATAAACCCGTCCTGCACCGCGATCGGCCGGATTCTGAAATTCCTTGCCTGCTTCTTTCACCGTAGGCAACATAACGCCCCGGCGACCCATTGCATCCGGTTGCTGACTCATTTCCGTATTAGAGAGGTAGCGAACCGGCAAGATGTCGAAAGGTAAATAGGGATGTTGGATCGTTTGGCTTTTGCGGAGCATTGACTCCGGTACCACGACCTCTTCGTCCGCGTTTTCACCAGACCGGTCAACAATCGCTAACTCCGACGTGCGACTGTCCGAGGCAAATGTTGCCGTTTCTCCTTCGGCCAGCGTGACACGAGATTCGACGGCGTAAAGGTCGACCATCAATTCACCGAACATGATCAGTGCAAGTCCGGCATGCAACAGCACTACCCCGCCCCGACGTTTAAAAACCATCAGGCATCCCGCAAGGCAGACCAAAGATGCACCTTCAGCCAGCATCAGTTGCCATAGGATCCGCATGCCGGCGTCACCAAGATAAGCCTCTTTGCCAGAGACAAGGACCCAGAAGACCACTGGGGCGGACAATAATACCGGGATGCTAAGAATCCAGAAAAGTGGTGTCCGGTAATGGCCTTTTCGCGCATAGTAGCCCACTGTTCCCAGGCCTGTCAGTGTAAGCGCGAGAAGAATCCACTTGAAAAACAGCCAAACCGCCGCCCAATCAGTTTGCTGTCCAGGTTGTGTTTGTTGATCCAGTCCACCGCCGGACACGACAATGTAAACAAAGATTCCACCAATCAGCAGCAGCAATGTGCCGGTGGCCAGCGATCTACCTTTCGCCTGGACCTTAAAGCGAAACAGATGGGCGGCAAGCAGGTTAACCGCCATGGCAACACCAATCATTTTTCCGCCAGGAAATGGAAATCCGCCACGCAAATCTTGCAAGTCGGGAAACCACGCCGCTGGGAAAAATACCTGCAGTTCAATCCACGACCACCAGCAGTGAAAATAATCGGCTCGCACATCCCACATGTTTTTCTGGGTCTGTGCCAGTGTCCCCACCAAGATAATGAAAATACTCAGCGCAAAGAGCGTGACCGTCAATCGCAGAGACGCCAGCGAAACGAAGACCCGATGGAGGGGGCCACCGATCGCAAACAGCGGACGTGATTGAGCAGCTGACAATTTCATGTGGAGTTTTTCAAAATTAATGTAGCGATTTTGGGCTTAGCCTATTGAAATACAGGACCAAAGCGGAGGGAGGCCACAAATGATTTAAACGAAGCCTTCTGGGCGTCGACGAGTTTCGAGTCCCCCCTTAGTTTAACGAACCAGCTACCACCACTGGCTCGAGGAAAAATGGCAGCCAAAATTGTCTCTTTCGCTCCAGTAATGACAATGTACTGTCCGTCGAGATTTCCCGCGTTAATCTCTGCAGTTTGCTCAGTGAGCTGTTGCTGATTTAATCGATCGAGCTTGAGTTGCCCTCGCCAGCGATTCACATTTGCTAGCAAATTACCACCAGCGGGAATCACGGTTACCTCCAAGGCTTGGTCGTCGGTTTGCAATCGGAAGCATGCCTTTCGCATTCCGGTCACAGGTCCCGGTTTCCAGCCAGGTGCTGGCGTGCCCCGCACCAGTGATGCGTCAAATCCAGCTACGGATCGACTTGGTCTTCGCGGTTGTTGGGGAAGTGTGGCCGCGTTATTGTTCGCAGAGGACGCCTCGAGTTTTGCCAAGTAGATAGTGGTGTCTCGAGCGTCAAGTTTTTCAAAAGCACGATCGGCCGACTCTCCGCTGAGCGGTGGTAGGCCTAACTGTCCCCGCCAACGATTCAGATTACTGGTCAGATACGCACTCCAATCGGGATTGGTCTGCCTCAATGTGGAAATGGCCATTTCCAAGGAGGATTGATTTTTCTGATTGAGCACCAGTGTCGCGATACGCATGCCGGAACCCTTCCTCTCTGTCCAGCCTGGCGGAAGTTGCCAAGTTAGAACACCGTCGGCCGAAAATTGAACGTTTTGCAAAAATCGTTTCACCTGACTAAGTATAGGTGTGAGTTGGGCGCTAGACCCGACAATCTTGAAAAAATACACCTTCCCTTCCCTCTCCGTCACGGCGACCAACATTTCCCGTGAATCGGATGCGGCGGCCGGTTGCTGTTTTGGCACCCGATACCTCGTAATTTGGTCCGGTTCGCGACACCCAGATCCATAGGCCAAGCAAACGAGCGGCAGCAAAATGACGAAGGCTGAGTCACGCATGATTAGAATCACAACGGAGTAGACCAAACGAAGAATCTGGGGGCGGGTGGCACCGCCGCGCACTGCACGATACCCGCTGTCTATTATATCCCGTTCGGGTAGCGTTAGTAGTGCGATCTAACGGCGGTTGGGCGCCTTCCAAGTGTCCCAGCCGATGACAGGAAAATCTTCTTTTAGCAGAAAAATTTTCATCTTTTCCGCATCTGACTGTATCGGATCGTGGCCTGAAAGTGCTGCATCGTAACCGCGTGATATGTGTCCATAGTTTGATACCCCAAGCCGATATTTCTCGATCCCCCAGCCATGGAAAAATTCCTGAAGCGCTAACGCGCGTTGCAGGCTCCTCTGGTGTGTCGCAAGGGTTTCAGAAGAGGATCCGTTGGTCACGATCAGCACGCGATGTCGCTGTAGGGACGGTTGATTGAGGATCGCAGCCAGGGCTCCGAGAGGCTCCCCTGACGCGGCCTTGAGTTCGGTGCCGGGCCGAAAAAAGGTTTCGGATTTTAACGTAAGTGCGCCACTCGCCGGATCAAAGTCAAGACCTGCGGTGTTGACCGCCAACGTTTTCAGCTGGCTGCCGGCCGCGGATTGCGGCTGGGCGAGCTGTCGCCGTTTCGCGAACAACAAAGGAATCTCCTTATCGAGAACCACAAGCTCCTGTTCCGATTGGTCGCGTTCTGCCTCTAATGTACGACAAGCAGCTTCCAGATTTGCTATCTGCGTTTGGAGAGTTTTGTTTTTTTCTGAGAGCTGATGGTATCGGGCCTGGCAGCTGTCCATCCGTGAGGCAGGAACTAGGCAGCCGGGGCACAGCAATAGAGCGGCCGCACCGCACCACACGGTGGCCGAGGTGCGAGAAATCGCAGATCGAAAACAATGCATCGATTGCAACATGCGTTTTGGCTTCCTTGCTCTAACACTACGAACACTACGCAAATTCAGTGGGGCATGTGCGAACGTCTATGACTGGCAGTTGTACTCTTCGTTGACAAGTGCTTGCCTAGAACGTGACTGACTGTTTACCTAGCGAAACATCCCGATAATGGAATCCATTAATCCGCTATTAACCGGATGAACCCCTTCCCAACTCCAAACCTGTCGAACCAGATCGTAGATCAGCATTCCGGAAAGTGCGAGCAGCACAATACAAAAGAACAGGCTGAGCAGATTCCAGACAGAATAAGGTAATTCCCGGATCGTGGGTTGCTGAATGACAATCGGCTCCTGTTCGGGCCGGACAAATTCTGCTGCTCCCCCACCCTCCTCTGCATCAAGCATCGCTAAATCGACGTCACCACCACTTTCCATTACCGTGGCGGTTGCCGGATCAAAACCGCTATCCGGATCATCCAAGGCAATCACCTGAGAACTGCTCTCGGAGTCGTCGGCCATTGCATCCTCGAGCGGAGTGAGCAGGAAATCATCATCTGTCTGAAGTTGCGAGGGAGAACTGCCAGCACCAGATTCGTTGCTAACAGAAAGGAGGTCCTCTTCACCCAGCAAAAGCGAATCATCGCTACCGAGTGCCGAGCCCCCCAGACCGACGTCGCTTGCCTCCAGTGAAATTCCGCTATCGGCAGGATCGCTCAGCGAGATTCCACTGTCGCTTGCACCTACGACATCACTGCCGGTTCCGCCCAGCACCAACACGTCCTCATCGTCAGTGACTGTGATTTCTGGATCCTCAAGCGAGGAAACTTCCGGAGCCTCGCTTTCAACTTGTTTATCACCGCTGTTAGCCGCCGAGTCCGACGTGGGGCTCGATGCGACACCACTAACACCACTATCAGAAAGATCCAGCTCCAAGTCCAGCTCATCACTTCCGGCCAGTTGGATCTCAGATCCAGCATCAGCCATCGATCCACTTGGCTCTGCGCCCAGTACCTCCGAGGACACGTCCGAAGAAGGCTCGTCACCTAGAATCAGTGAATCTCCCGCAAGCGAGATATCGCTCGAATCCAAGTCTTCAACCGTTGCTTTAAACTGTTCGTCATCAGAGCCCGTGCTGGCCGACTGTCCGATTATGGTACTTGAACCAACCGGACTCGAAGCCCCAAGTTCCACCTCGCTCAAGAGAATAGAATCAGGTGTGTCGGGCAACGCGGTCGGGTCGTCACGATCGTCGAGCTCAAGCCCCGAACCGCCGGCCTCGATGGAGCCCTTGAGCCGTTCAACGTCCTCCGGCTTAAATTTCCAAGTTGCACCGTCGCGGAATCCGCGGATCTCATTTCTCTCTCGCATCTCGGACAACTTATCCACCGAGATCCCTAGCTCCTTCGCAGCAGTTTCAAGATCGACAAATTTTGTGGCCATGATGAGATACTCAGGATCACGTTTATTTTTAATCTAGCTGCCAGTTGAAGCCGCTTCGCACAAATTCGTGCCTACTCTTGCTCGATCAGCGAGCGAATTTCCTCTGGAAGTGGGGTTGTGCCATTAAAATGGTTTATTCGGAGGTCCCAATAAATGTTTCGAACGCTTTGCAGAGCGATTCCTCCCTTTTCAGCATCAATGTGATAAACGGCTACGACTCGCTGACGCGGATCCAATACACATAGTTGCTGTGCTCCGTCCGGCAGTGCTTGCATATGCGTGATCAGTCCATCACGCGGTGCCTCGTGGTTTTGCGGTTGTGCGAAAACAGTCGCCGGTTCATTCGAGAAGAGATGGGTCAGGGCTGCAGTAATTCCCACAATCACTAGACCGAAAAATAGTTGCACGGATTTGTTTTGAGCCATATTTTTTGTCAGCCTAGACAGGATAACGACAGGAAAATCGGCCGCCCTGCATCGTTCACAATATTCATTCTATCGCCTCTTCGTGCCCGTTCAAGTTTTTCAGGCCGTCCAACGGGGCCTCTATGAGAGGGGGGTAAAAAACGTGCTGCAGTGTAGCTATCCGGGCGATCACGAGCAATATCAAGCTGTTCACAAGAACCACAGTGAGCCAGTGGCTGGGCCACGAATTTGTGACCGAATTCCTAGGATGCTGCGACCCGCCCCGAGGTGCTATCAAGAGAAGCTGGGGTCGTATCACGCGTTACCCTACCTGCTGAGAAATGTTGCCTGGACATAGCAGTCGCTGGAGCCGCGGTGTACCGGAGCAACAGCATGGCCCCAAAAATGGCCATGGCCCAGAGCGGTTGGCAAGATGCAATTCCGAACCCGATCGTGAACGGAATCGCAATGCATGAAAAAATGATGTCATTTCTCATATGAAAATCCCTCAATATCTTACGCAGTAACTCATGCGAAGGAAAGCAATTGCGGATTCTTTATTGATAGATGTCGAGTGAATGTTCTATGCCCAAATGATTGCGAAGCATTTCGTAACGCTCTGCGTAGTCTTCCTGAGAAGCATGGACATGTTCCCCTTCCGTAATGAATTGCACTCCCTGATCCTGTCTGATGCCGTAATGGTGTAGGATTGTTTCGAAGGGTTCAAGTGACTCTCCATAAACTATCAGTAGTTTGTGCTCATCAAACTGAACTTCTAATGGGACACTTGGATTAAGCACTGCGATGCCCAGGCACCCATCGTGCATCAGCGTTGTTTCGTATTCACACAGGATGCTCTTCAAAACGGGTAAATCAATCTGCTCACGGTGTGCGTTTCCGTTGCCCTCGCCGCAACCGGCGTGGCTCGAGTCGAGCACAACATCCACCTGCTCACCCAAAGGGCTCAATAGGTCCAGAAATAAGTCAAACAATTTCTCGGAAGAAGCCGAGACCATTAGAACCGGGATTTCAGAATTTGTCTTTTGGTCTCGAAATGTATCGTGCCGGTAAGCCTCTTGCGGTATGACTTGCAGGTCATAGCTCGGCCTCACCGCATCGGTTAGTTGGAAATCCCGGTACCGTGATATGCGTAGATGGGAATCCACCGTATCGTCATCGAGTAGATCAAAGCTGCTGCCGATGCTGTCGCTGGTTTCTGGCGATTTCTCTGGTAAATCCCACGGAATATCCAAGTTCATCGCATCGATGTTGCGGGACGTTTGCCGGCCTGAAAACTTGTCGAAAAAGTTTTGAAAAAATCCCATAGCTTGCATTGCCCTTCTGCCCGACTTGCTGTCTGTTCCGAATGGTCTATTCGTGTAAAGTTTGAGGACTCGGTTAACTCTCCGGCCTCTCGCAGTGCAAAAATCTAGGTCACCCAGGGGCGAGCGCGGGTGGGCGAGACGGAATTTCGTATCCGAACCTGATGCCCAGTTACGTAGAAACGGGATAACCGGTATTTTCCCTACATCTTCCGTGAAAAGGATCTTTCAGCTCGAGGCGGCCAAGCCTTGGCAATTCGGTTAGAATGCCCGAGCCGGCAAATAGGGGATGCCGGGTTGTTGTTGCGTTCCCAGACCCTTTCAACCGACACAATATTCCATGCAAAAGACTGAGTTGCCGCAAACACACGATCAGAGCACCCCGCTGTCCAGACGAATCGCCTTGGTACATTCGCCTACTCTTTTGCTGTTACTCACGGTGGTGAGCTTCGTCGTTGCCGGCGAAAATGAGAATGAGATTGGCAGTCCCAGAGCTAAATCAAAACCTTTTATCTCAGACAGTTGGGAGTTGATCGAGGTATCTGGAGCGGCGGCCGGATATGGCCGTATTCGAGAGCACGCAATCGAGCGTGACGGCTTGAGGCTTCATCAAATCGAAAGTGTAATGCGAATGCGGATGCGACGGTTGGGGCAACCGGTAGAGGCCGCAATCACGATTCAGTCGACTTTTGACGCACGGGGACGGATGGTCGATTTCCGCACCGAAACCAATCTAGGCGGCCAGGCGATTATTTCTACCGGTCAATTCCGCGGGAAGCGTTTGGAAATTACCACCGACCAGGGGGGCACCGTAACGACCGATCTGATTGATTGGAACGAAGAGACACATGGCTTTTTTTACGAGCAACGGCTGTTGGAAAAAAATCCGATGCGATCCGGAGAGCAGCGGACATTTGCATCGCTACTACCAATTTTCAATCGTGTTGCCAGAACCACGCTCATAGCGGGTGACTGGTCGCAAACCGAAGTGCTCGGTGCCTCGAAAGAATTACTTCCAATCACAAGCCGTACAATGCTGGCAGGACAGCAGCTGAGTGCGACAATCTGGATGGATCGTGACGGACAGATCGTTAAAACCGAGGAGCCAACACTTGGTCAGACCGTTACGCGTACCACGCGAGAAAAAGCATTAGCTGGGAAACGAGCTGCTCCCCCCGACTTGATCACCGAGACAGTGATTCCCCTAAAATCCGGCAGCCAAGAACTGGTCGAGGCAACGCATGCGAAATACCTAGTGCGGACTGCTCGACCTCTAACGACTGCGCCTTTTCCAAGCTCCTCTTGCCAGGCGTGCACGGCGACAGACGATGCCCATGTCTGGAATCTTCGAGTGACTGCCGACGGGAATAGTGAACCGCTCCGAGAGAATCTGGCGGATTTACCGACTGCGCTCGATCGCAAGCCGAATCGCTTCATTGATCAAAACGACGTGGCAATCCGCAGGCTTGCTTCGCAGGTTGGCTTGGTGGATGGCCAAGAGGCGTTGGCAAAGCAACTTACACGCGAGGTCTACCGATGGATCACGCGGAAAGATTTTTCCACCGTGCTGGCGACCGCGACCGAAGTGGCTCGCACTCGCAGTGGCGATTGCACCGAGCACGCGGTGCTGCTCGCTGCAGTCGCGCGGGCCCGCGGACTGCCGGCCCGGGTGGTGGTGGGCCTAGTGTATGTGCCATCGCTGGGCGGTTTTGCCTATCACATGTGGAACCAGATCTGGTGCGACGAGGCTTGGCGATTTTTTGATGCCACTCGATCCGATGGCAAATGTGGTGCAGGGCACATCAAAGTTACGGATGATGCCTTGTCCGACGAGAATGGTCTCGCGGTTTTCCTGCCTGTGCTGCAAGTCATGGGTGGCACAGAAATTTCTCTGATCTCATCGTCAGATTGATTTCAAGGTGCGATAGCAAGCGAGTCGCGGTTAATCTCAATGTGTGTTGAGTCGCCGGATATCAACAGGCTCTAGTTTATCGAACGCAGGCTCATTTTTAGCAAGGATGCTTTTCAGCCCGTCATGTCGCGCTGGACACAACTTAAATTGCCAGTTCTGATTCAGGAGATTCCACTGGATACTGTGTGCTTGCCTTCTGAAATCCGATATAGATTGACCAGAATGTCGAATTTGACTCGAAACACTTCCGGGTGTGATCGAAATGCCTGTTCCGTCTGAATTACTAACACTCATGCTTGGTTGCGTTATTGAGATATCGCAGCACGGAACCGGGAAAGTTTCGTAGACTAGCCTCGGAACTGGGAGGTAGAGCAGTCCCTGGGCAAAGGTCATTCGCTGCTCACCAGCGAGTGGATTTTTAAACATGGGTGCATTCATGAGTCTCGGAAGAAACGGGGCAAACTGCGTTTTTTTGACCACACCCACAAATGTGTAGCAATCATGTATTTCGCGATTTCTCTCTCTGGGGGAATAATTGAAGCACAGTTTGTGCCGCAAATCCTCTTTGTTGGCGGCAGGTCCCGGTTCCGCTGCAATACGCTCCGGTGTCCAGATAACATGCGGCAGGTTGCTATTGGGATATTGGTCCTCCAGCAACCTTTTCAGTTTGGCTTTAGATGTTCCCCTCCAGATCGTTGTGAATTGCGACATGCCATCTAGGTGGTCAAAAGCGAGCAATTTCTCTTGATTCCATTGGGCAAGATAACCTTCAGATAATCGTTTGCGCTGAGCCCGCGCCGTATTTTCATAAAATTTAGACATGTCCACCGGAAAACTACTGCTGTGGCCAGACTGTCGGATTTCTCCAAGCGGATCCACAACTGGCAATCCGATTGGAACAATTCGATCAGAATCAGGGGGAGTATCACCGAATTTCCAGGCATCCACTTGCTCGCCGTCTGATTTCAGACTGTCGCTTCGCCAAATTGCCGCGACAGTATCGTTTCGTTCCCCATTAAGGTTACGCAAAGCTATGTTCTGTGCTGTTTCTTGGACCATCGAATTGATCTGCTCGGTTAGCATTCTCTGATATGTTGGAATCAATTCCCGATCGAGAATGTTTTGTAGCGACGGCAATACTTCGTTGCTGAAATTTTTGGCCCAGCTGGAAAAAGTTTGTACCATTTCCCGGTTCTGACGTGCACCGAATAAAATTGATTCAGGTAGAAATCCGTCTTGCGGATTGTTGTCCCCGACACCGAGGTGCTCTTTTGTAAAACCCCAGTTCTGGCGTGGCAGGTCGGGAAGTAAATAATTCAGCCCAAATTTTTCTCTTGGCCAGGAGGAACCAGTTTCCAGGTAAGCCGTTGTGATGCGAAGCGCAAGCGTATCGGGGCCCTCTGGTGTGCCGCATGTGCTACCTGTTTGCAGAAATGCGGTCAGAGCAAAGACATCGCATAATAGGTGGTTGGTAAATGCAAGCGAGTTCATTCCTCTTGCCATCACCACACCACTCGAATAGGTCGCTGCGTCTGTCGCATCCTGCATACGGATTTTTTCATCCGATATTTTGCATACATTCAGCAGCATGCCAAGTAAAAAGGAAAGCATGAGAACCGTGAACAGCGTGACAAAGCTCATTGCGCCACGCTGGTCTTGGTGGAATCGAGTAACCGGTTCGAGAAATGTTTTTTTAATTAGCAAGCCAAGCATGAAAGTTTGCGTCTTTTTTATCTTATTGATAGTTTGGTTCGGAATGCTTTGAATGTTCATATCGCAAGATCGGTAACTCGCCCTCGTTGATCACCGAGGCTTTCGCGATCAGCGGCCACGTATAAAATGATCCTCCTCCACTTGTTTCACGACCAAGATGTTTCTCAATGACAGTGCCCGGTTGGTCCTGAGGGTTCGTGAATGCGCTGTTGTTTTGAGGGTACATCATTTTGGCAAGCAGTTTCGCCGGCCCAGGCAGCAGCGCGAGGTCATGGTATACCGTGATGATGATCCGATCTTGCCATCCGACTTGATTGGTTTTAAATAGCTGGCTCTCTGCATAGTAATTCGGATGGTACCTCACGCGACTTTCGCATCGGCAGTCGGCATCGCTTCCTGCCATTATTGATTGCCCGTCAATCGTGGCATTGAAATTCGAAGGGCAATCATCGCCTGCGCAAGGTTCGATATCGGCCAAGGGAAGTACTGACCTGCCCGCCGTAAACCGATATGCGGGATTTACTTGATACGCCTCGCAATAAATGCGATCACCATCGTTGTCCTCGCATGATCCTCCTGATAATGAGGGTTCTGCAGATGGATGTTCGATCTCGATGTTAATGCGAGTTTTCGCAGGGTGCAATTGACTGCCCATGCTGTAGGCGAGTTTGTTTCTCAGATAGGGATATCCCGTAACATCCGTGGTGTTTTTTGTGAGCTCTGTGTAAGAGTTTCGTTCCTGCTCCGCGAGTGACCCTGTAAAGACTCCGTAAGTTTTTTCCAGGCTTTGTAATAATTCGTCCGTCTCTGATTTAATCACAGGCGGCTCGCGATAGGGCCACTGCGATGGACAAATGGGAAGACAGGCCAGATGGGCTGCCGTCAGTATCTGCTGCACTTTGGGCATGGTATCTTCGGGATTTTGCTGGGAAGCGCCCTTATATACAACGTACGTTGTGTTTTCCTGATTTGCATTGCCCGTTCCGTTGCATGACTCGCAGATGCCCCTTTCGTTGCATGCTTCACACACCCCGGTGCCGTCACATGATCCGCA
>DLCF01000054.1:75347-95700 GCA_002480485.1 Planctomycetaceae bacterium UBA7805 | reverse complement strand
CGGGCGGCTGCTAGTTTCTCGGCAATACTCATCGCTCCAGAGGCGGTCGATTCCGCAGACGCCGTGGTCCCGGAGTCTTGCATGCGGGCCATCTCCAGTGGAGAAGGTTTTTTGTCTGCTGCTTTTGACGCAGGCGGTGCTTTTGCCGGTGACTTTTTGGCCGTGGGCCGATCCGTCTTGGCCGCCTTCTCGTCCTTGACCACAGGACGATCAATCACTTTGAGATAATCGACATCGATGTCGAACCAACCGATATTAGAATAGTGGTCGAATTCGACTAGTGCCCGTCCATTCATATTTACCGTTTTGACCCGACCGGTCTGTCCTTTAAATCGCGCGAGTTCTGCACATCGGTCGTCGACCAGCACGAATTTATCCGTGTAATCTCGCTTCAGTTTTTCGATATGCTCAAAAACGGTCATGATCAGTCCTCTGACACAGTCATAGAATTAGCCATTTTCTCAATTTCCGGGTCCTAAAACAAGGACCACAAAGATCTGACTTTTACTCGATGCTACAAGCGTATGTCGTTGAATCGAACGTTTACGATTTTGCAATTTCAATTGCCTCGCAGTTCCATTATCTTGTGAACGTTTTCACCGTGGTGGCTGGTGCCTTCTGGATTGCTAAGGACATTCGAAACCGCCTTCGCAGACAATTTTTCACGATAAATTTGCAGGGAAAAGCGATGGGCGCTCAAAAACGCATTCTCGTCACCGGAGGTGCCGGTTTTTTAGGCGCTTTTCTATGCGAACGGATGGTGACCGAGGGGCACGATGTAATCTGCCTCGACAACTTTTTCACCAGCCAGAAAAGCAATATTGTTGACCTGTTAGAACAACCAAATTTTGAATTTGTCCGGCACGACATCACGCATCCGATCTGGTTGGAAGTTGACGAGATATACAATCTGGCGTGCCCCGCAGCACCGGGGCATTACCAGTTCAACCCAATAAAAACACTGAAGACGTCCGTGCTCGGAGCCATCAATGCCCTCGGCATCGCCAAGCGATGTCATGCGAAAATTCTTCAGGCCTCAACCAGCGAGGTTTATGGCGATCCCGAAGTACATCCGCAGCCGGAATCGTACCGTGGTTCAGTCAATCCGGTTGGACCGCGAGCCTGTTACGATGAGGGAAAACGAGCCGCCGAGACGCTGTTCATGGAATATAACCGCATGAATAACGTAAACGTTCGCATCGTTCGTATCTTCAACACATATGGTCCGCGGATGCACCCTTATGATGGTCGCGTGGTATCGAACTTCATCGGACAGGCGATCCGGGGGGAGGACATCACCGTCTTTGGCGACGGCAATCAAACACGCTCTTTCTGCTACCGTGATGATTTGGTTGAGGGCATGGTGCGGATGATGAACGGACCGGATGATTTTATTGGACCGGTCAACCTGGGGAACGCAGGAGAGTTCACTGTCCTGGAACTGGCAGAGCTCGTTATTGAGATGACCGGCAGCAACTCTAAAATAGTACACAAGGCTCTGCCCGCCGATGATCCACTCCGTCGTCAGCCCGATGCAACGCTTGCCGAGGAAAAGTTGGGCTGGAAACCGATCGTCTCTTTGCGTGAGGGGCTTGAAAAAACAATCGCTTGGTTTCAGCAGATCGACTGGGCAAACTATCGCCCGCCCACTCCCAACTTCTAAATACGCGTTATGGCTGATTCTGATGCTCGCCACCTTTGCGCAACCGGAATCCTTGCTGCAATCGTAACGCGAAACTCGCCTCCGGACCGCTTAAAGTTGAAGATCGAAATAGCGATTCATTGTCTCGGACTGCGAAACACAGTACCCTAATGGAATAGGGATCCTGCGGAAAAATTGGCTGTTCTCTGCATGGGTTGGCCCTTTTTTTACCAGTTCCATCGTAGCGCGAGCGTGTGGACAGGAGAGGCAATGTCTGGCGAATCTACATCGGTTGATGCACAGTACGTCCAAGCGACCAAGCAGCAAGTTCGCAACATGGTTGCAGAAATTGCCCAGTTGGCGAAATCAGATGCCGATGCCGCGCAGTTTTATGAGGCACTGCTTACCCGCGCTGTCTCTGCGCTTGTGGCAACCGGCGGTGCGATTTGGATGCTCGATGAGGAGCAGCGGTTGCAACTTAAATACCAGATCAATTTACAAGGCACAGGCCTAGCTGAAAGCGAGGACGCCCAACTGAAACACCACCGCCTGCTGCAACACAGTTTAACGAAGGCGGAGGGTATGCTTGTCGCGCCCCAATCAGGGGGTGAGGGTGAAGAGGAGGGTGCAAACCCTACCGACTGGCTGCTCGTGCTGGGGCCGGTGATGAGTGATCGTGCAGTCCGCGGTGTGATCGAAATTTTCCAACGACCGGGTGCCGGACCGGTCACCCAGCGGGGCTATTTGAGATTTCTTCTGCAACTATGCGAATTGGCAGGTAACTACCTTGCTTCCCAAAAACTCCGCAGCTTTGAAGATCGACAAACACTCTGGGGCCAACTGGAACATTTTACCAAAGCGGTGCATGCGAGTCTCGATCCGCTTCGCACGGCCTACACAGTAGTCAACGAGGGCCGTCGGTTGATTGAGTGCGATCGTGTAAGTTTAGCCATCGCCCGGGGTCGCAAGTGTCGGATCGACGCAATCAGCCACCAAGACACGATCGATCGACGATCGAATATCGCTGTGTTGCTCTCGCAACTAGCAACGCGAGTGGTCGCCACCGGCGAACCGCTTTGGTATGCCGGCAATACGGAAGACATGCCACCGCAGGTGGAGGAGGCCATTCACCATTACGTAGATGAATCGCACGCTAAAGTGGTGGGCGTCCTGCCGCTTTTGAAACCTGCCGAGGAAAAATCTGAAGCGGAGGAAGCGGATGCCGAACCACAAGACACAGTCGTGGGGGCACTGATCGTCGAACAATTCGACCAGTCAAGCCTGACCGATCGGGTCCGCAAACGAGTCGAGGTGGTGAAAGATCATGCCGCCTCGGCCATGACCAATGCCCTGGAACACGACGGCATTTTTCTTATGCCAGTTTGGCGAACAATCGGAAAGTATCGCTGGATAGTGCAGGCGAAAACGCTTCCCAAGACGGCGGCGATCGCCGCACTGGTTGGGTTGGTTATCCTTGCTCTGATTGTGATTCCCATCGACTTTGAAATTGAAGCACGCGGTCAACTTCAACCAGCGGATCGACAAGACATTTTTGTTGAGGAAGGCGGCCTGATAGACAAGATATATCCGAACATTCAGCACGGCAGCCGAGTCGAGAAGGGGCAACCATTGCTGAAGCTCAGCAGCCTCGACCTGGAGGGGCAACTGACAGACGTTCAAGGGCAACTCAACGCTACCGGCGAACAGATGCGATGGATCAACAACTCGTTGGCGGGTGGCACGGATGATCTTCCGCTCAGCGAGCGGCATCGTCTTCGTGGTCAGCTGATGCAGCTTAAGAAAACCTCCCAATCCTTACGAAAACAATTAGATGTGCTAGATGAAAAGGAAAAGCGCCTCATCATCAAAAGCCCGATCAGCGGGGAAATTGTAACGTGGGATGTCCGCCAACGTCTGTACGGTCGAACCGTAGAGCCTGGGCAAATCGTATTGAGTGTGGCACAACCGGAAAACGACTGGGAGTTAGAGCTGGAGGTTCCCGACGACAAAATCGGTTTCATTTCGGAGCGCGAGGTAGAACTCGCAGCGGAGAAACCCCCGCAAACGATTCCGGTAGCGTACATTCTGGCAACTGAACCGGACCACGAGATGGAAGGCACGGTCAAAGAAATCCAACAAACAGCAGAAGTTCGACAAGACCAAGACAACACGGTACTCATTTTGGTGAATATTGACCGAGACTCGATCGATCCCCAGCAATTGCGAATGGGCACGAGCGTAACAGGAAAACTTGATTGTGGTCGTCGTTCAATCGGCTTTGTGCTTTTTCACGACCTAATCGCCTGGATCCAGACAAAAATATTATTCCGGCTGTGAGTGTCCGCCAATTAATTGTGGCTCGAAACGCTTTTACTCTGGAGAAAATTGATGACCCAGCGCCTTACCCATAATTGCCACGTTAAACCAGGCCTCGGTCAGTTGTGCCTTGCCGTCGCAGGCTGTATCACCATGGCCGCATTCTTGCCCCATCGATGCCTGGCAGAAGATATTTTAGTCGAAGATTGCTACGTTTCGCCCCTGAACGATGTCGACGTTCCGGCCGAAGCGCAGGGCGTTATTCGTATTCTCAAAGTCGATGAGGGGCACACGGTAGTTTCCGGTGAAACGTTGGCAACAATCGATGATCGTGAGGCCCAGATCAACAAGGACCTGGCAAAAATCGAGTTGGAAAAAGCGGCTGAACAGGCCGCCAATGACGTGCGCATCCGTTACGCTAGGGAAGATGCCAAGGTCTCAGCCTCAGAGCTTGATGCGGCCAGAACCGCCAATCAGCGACAACCGGGCACATTCGGCGAAGCGGAGATGCGGAAAATGCGACTGCAACTCTCTCGCTCGACGCTTGGAATCGAGCAGGCGGAACTCGACCAGAAGGATTACATCTACGCCCGCGAAAGCAACAAGGTGAAACTGAGAGCCGCCGAGGAGGAGATTGGGCGGCGGAATATTGAAGCTCCGTTTGCAGGCGTGATTGTGGACATTCAGACGCATAAAGGAGAGTGGGTCAATCCGGGCGATCCGCTGCTTAGACTGGTGCAAATGGACCGCCTGAGCATCGATGGTTTTCTCAACGTCAAGGAGGACCGAGGCCGTGTCCAGAATGGCATGCCGGTGATCGCCACGGTGGATACGGGCGCCGAAAAACTTGAGACCCGAGGAAAGGTTTCGTTCATCAGTCCGCTCGTCCAGGCCGGAGGGAATTTCCGCGTCCGCGTGGAAGTCGAGAACACCAAGAAGAATGGTCAGTGGATGCTGCGCCCCGGGTTGCCCGCGACATTCCGCATTCCCGTGCAATAACCGATGGTCACACTCACCGACAGCCTCGTATCGGCCTCTTCTCGACCGCTGACGGTGCGTTGCCGGCCGGATTTAACAAGTCGCAAACAACTCTATCACGGCAGTCCATACTGGATTGTTAAAGAACCAGTCGGGTTGAATTACTATCGCTTCCAAGAGGAAGAGTTTGCCATCCTGCAAATGCTCGACGGCAAAACCAGCCTTGACGACATCAAAGAGCAGTATGAAGCCCGTTTTCCGCCGGGCAAGATCAGCGTGGAGGAAATTGCACGCTTCGTCGGAAATTTATTTCAGAGTGGCCTGCTTATGGCGGATGTTGAGGGGCAAGGCAAACAACTGATAATTCGGAAAGAAGAGCGGCAGCACAAACAACTCATGGCCACTCTCTCCAACGTGCTTGCTATCCGTTTTAAGGGCATCGACCCAGAGCGATTACTGAACTGGCTCTATCCAAAAACGCGGTGGTTCTTTACCACGACTGCCGTCACCATCTGTCTTACCCTCGGCCTCGCCGCTTTACTGCTGGTGGGAGTACAGTGGGAAACCTTTCAGGCCAAACTGCCCTCATTCCACACTTTTTTTGCAGGAAAAAACTGGATCTGGCTGGGACTCACACTAGCCATCACCAAGGTGCTTCATGAGTTCGGACACGGCCTTTCTTGTAAACACTTCGGGGGCGAATGCCATGAGATGGGTGTAATGATCCTCGTGCTCACGCCTTGCCTCTACTGCAATGTATCCGACTCCTGGATGCTACCCAACAAATGGCATCGCGCCGCGATCGGCGCGGCCGGCATGTATGTGGAGGTGGTGATCGCTTCATTGGCGACCTTTTGTTGGTGGTTTACCGAACCGAATACGATCATCAATCAGGTTTCACTCAGCATTATGTTTGTCTGCTCGGTTAGCACGCTGTTATTCAACGGTAATCCACTGCTGCGTTACGATGGTTATTACATTCTTTCTGACATTCTGGAGATCCCAAATCTGCGGCAGAAATCAAGCTCGATTCTCAACCGCAAGCTTGGTTCCATCTGCCTTGGAATCGAGGCGGCAGAGGATCCTTTCTTACCGCAAAAGAAACAGGGACTGTTTGCCCTCTACAGCATCGCGGCAGTAATCTATCGCTGGCTGATCGTCATCGGGATCGTATTTTTCCTCTACAAGATTTTTGAGGGAACAGGTTTTGAAATCATCGGTCAGCTGATCGCTACCTTTTCACTTTATGGCCTTATCGTTCAGCCTGTCTGGAAGCTCGGAAAATACTTATCAGTTCCTGGGAGAATCCATAGCATGAAAACCCCCAATCTTCTCGGCACGGTTGGAGTCATCGCGGTGTTATTAGCGATATTTCTTTTCGTGCCGCTGCCCCACCACGTGATCTGCCCCTTAGAAATACAGCCTCACCAGGCAGCTAGAGTCTATGTTGAGGTGCCCGGGATTCTGACCAAAACTTACGTCAAATCGGGCTCGATCGTAAAAAAAGGTGCCAAACTGGCCGAACTCAACAATCTCGACATCGCCCTAGAGACAGTGCGGCTTGAGGGCGAACTTTCAGTGCTGGAGGAAGAAATTGCTCACCTCCATTTCGAGCGCAATCAAACACGGGGCGAGGCGGCACGAAGGGCCAACAATGAGTTACTCGCTGCCGAAGAGCGAAAAACAAGCGCTCAAACACGACTCGACCAACAGCAAGAAGACTTGACCCGACTCACTCTCACCGCGCCGCGGGCAGGTTACGTTTTCCCTCCCCCCTTCCGATCGGGACAGGCAACGGTCGACGGGCTTCTTCCAACATGGTCAGGCACACCTCTTCAACACAAAAACGAAGGTGCCATGCTGCAAACAAGCGAGTTGTTTTGTCAAATTGGCGACCCAAAGGAAATGGAGGCTGTGCTGGCAATCGATCAATCAAATCGTAATTTCGTCGCGCAAGGGCAGCCGGTGGAAATCATCATCAACCATCTTCCCGATCTCACTTTTGATTCGACTATTGAGCAGATCGCCACGACCGAAATGACCGAGCCACCCCGCCGGCTCACCGAACGAGCGGGTGGCGAATTGCTAACGCAAACCGACCCGACGGGTCGAGAGCAGCTTATGAGCACCACCTATCAGGCACGAGTCCTTCTTGCCGATCCAGAGCATCTGCTAAGGGTGGGGCTTCGGGGCCAGGCGAAAATTCACACTGCGCCACGTACCCTGGCAAGTCGTCTTTGGAGACTGATTACCGAAACATTCAATTTCAAGCTTTGAGATCCGACATCTTCCGCCTCACGATCAAATCCAAAATTTTTTTCGCCGCATTCTTACAACAACACTCGGGACCCTTGGCGGGCCGCCGCGTAAACGCTCAGAATGAGCTGCAGTGTTTGTCGCGCCAGCGCCGGTGATCCATGGTGTGGCAAACGGTCTGTCTGGATTGCCTCGACATAATCGGCTAGGCAGCGCTTGAGGCTTTCCTGCCGCCCCAGCGGACTCGGGCTATCGAGCACCATAGTTTTCGATCCGCCCACATGCAGTTGCAACGACGCGTCGCAAGAGACAACCCACTCGAGTGTCGCTTCACTACCGGCGACCAAGCCCAGTCGCGGTTGCAACGGATCGGCAGCCAAAGTCCAAGCGTGGGAAGCATTTATGCGCAAAGGCTCATCAAAACCCACGGTGTAAGATACGAAGTCCTCGCCCTGCGAAGCCACTTGTGTCCCATCTCTGGAAACATGAAGCTGCGCTGCGGACGCATTAACCCATATCGGGGTGGCTATGTCGGCCAGCCAATGGAGGTGCTTGTATACCATGTGGTAACCGCCGTCGATCAACACACCGCCACCGGAAAGATCGACGCGGGTCCGCCAACCGCTCTGACGATAACTGGCTGCATGGGCTGCGAAATTATTTTCCACCAGCAGAAAGGGGCGGCCGACCGCGCCGGAACGGATCACCTGATCGATCCGCTGAACCGAAGGGTCGTAAAGTTGATTTTGAATAACCAAAAAACGGCGATCCGCCTGGGTGGACTGGGCTTGCAGCGTGTCCCAATCATCGAGCGTTAGGCTACCTGGTTTTTCGCAGATAACGTGCGCTCCGATCGCAATCGCAGCGGTCGCCACCGGATGATGCAAATGGTGTGGCAGAACGATGTCAACGAGATCAATTTCAGCATGATGGAGAGCAGCTTGCCAACTACCGACAAAAACCCTTGTGCCTGGATAGTCCGAGGCCAGGGATTCAACAGCTTGTCGGTTCCGACCGGCCAAGGTAATTTTATTGACCGATCGGATATTACGAAGAATATCCAAATGGATACGCGACCATTTTCCGCTGCCGATAATGAGCACATGCATGTCTTAAAACTAGCTCTAGAAGACTGCCATCGTGAGACTCTACACGCCAAAATTATGCAGCTATCGCAGCTGTGTGCGGACAAAATCGTGGCCAATCGCACGAAAGCGACCCCAGTCTCCACTTCCAGCCTGATCATCTGGCAATGCCCGTAACGCGGTGGCGACATTTTCAAGCTGATCGACCTCAATCCATCGGAAACCGGAAATCCCCTCTGATTCATCCTCCGTCACAGGTTCTCCCACAACATCGGGAACTTCAAAGACATAAGATACGAAGTAAACGTCCGGTTCGTGCTGATCCTGATCCAAAACGTGGAAACGATATTGGATTATCCCGAGAAACCGCTCCTTTTTCACCTCGAACTTAGTTTCCTCGCGTACCTCGCGTCGGAGGGAGTCTGGCACCGGCTCGCCCCAATCGATGCCTCCGCCCGGGATCCGGTACAGGTCGGGTGGATATTTGTGCTTGGTATGCAGCAGTATCTCGCCTCCAGTACGACGAAGAACGAAGAGGATCTCGCCACGTCGATTTTCAAAGGCCTCTCGGTAAAATCGGACCGATCGCGCTGACATCTCCAGATCGACATGCTCGATCGGAAACTGGCCATAGCGATTTTCGAGCCCTTTGAGTTCCTCAGCAGCGATACGGCGGTCATGATCGGTTGGCATCGAACGGGACCTTTCTTAATGGAAGCTGTTAAAATCAGAAAATCTTGCAGAAAAATCGGTTTTAATCGATCCTCAAATGGCCTGACAAGGTATTTACAAGACCATTGAGACCCCGAAATCCAACGCCCCGACATTGGGCAGACGACGTCGCGATGGGTTGGTGGCACCGAATGTAATCACGGCACACCGCGACTGCAGGGTTTTATTTCGAAACTCTCGACGACGGCCCCTTTACAGGATGCCGTAAGACTCATAAATTCAACCGTTTAGCAGAATTCCAGTCCTCTTGGTTGGTCGCCCAATCGGCGGCAAACAGGTGGGGTGTAATCGAGTTGAGTCGCGTAGTTGATCCACTTCGGTTGGGCAGATGGTTCGGACCTGGAGCGGATCCCCGATCAATTTTGCACAGAGCAGTAGTCGGCGTTCTGCTGCAATGCGTACGCGGTAACGAAAAACAATAACGGCGGAAACGGAAAGTAGCGTGGCAAAGTCGCAAGAAATCATTCGCATCCGGATGGAGGCCTATGACCACTCGGTTCTGGACCAGAGTGCGGTTGAAATTGTCGATACGGCGAAACGGACGAACTCTGAGGTTCACGGCCCGATACCGCTGCCCACGCGTATTGAGCGGTATACGGTTATCTCGGGACCACACGTCCATAAAAAATCACGTCAGCAATTCGAAATCCGCACACACAAGCGGTTGATCGACATTGTGGAGGCAACGGCGAAAACGATTGAGTCGTTAAACAAGTTGAGTTTACCGGCAGGAGTAGAAATAAAAATTAAAGCATCGAGCCGTTGAGTAGTGAGTAGTGAGTAAAGTGGGGTAAATCGCGTCTGACAGGCCGCGTTAGGAAACAGCAGTAATACAGTTAAGAACAGAACGAGACCGCAAGGCCAGATTGAAATATGTTTTGGAAGCACGGCGGGTAAACTGCAGCCAGCAATAGGCTGAGTAGCATGTTCCCGCCTGCGAACGCACGTGAAAAAGGTAGAGCCATGGCAATTGGATTACTCGGCCGCAAGGTCGGTATGACACAAATATATGACGCGGATTCGGGTGTTGTGGTGCCGGTCACCGTCATGCAGGCTGGTCCTTGTCACGTGCTACAGGTGCGAAGTCAGGATTGCGACGGTTACGATGCGGTTCAGCTTGGCTATCTCGACAAACCTCGTCGCTTGGCTCGTCGAAGTGAACGGGGCCACGTGGCTAAACTGGACAGTAAGCGAACGAAAGCACGAAGTCAGGCAGGCGTTGATGTCGTGCCAAAGGCGAACTGCGAGCCGAAACGATTCGTGCGAGAATTTCGTGGACCAACCGCTGATGTGAGTGTCGGCGACGCGGTCAGCGTTGAAAGCTTCGCAGAAGTTGCAACGGTTGATGTGGTGGGGACCACGAAGGGTCGGGGATTTGCCGGGGCCATGAAGCGGCACAACTTCGCCGGTCAGCGGGCATCGCACGGTGTGAAAAAGTGTCACCGGCATGCCGGGGGAACCGGTTGTAGCGCCTACCCGTCACGGTTATTCAAAGGGAAACGAATGGCGGGACAGTATGGTAACGCCCGCTGCACGGTGCGGAACCTCAAGGTCGTCCAAGTCGATGCTGAGAACGAGTTATTAATTGTGCGGGGAGCCGTCCCGGGTCCCAATGGTGGATATGTGATGATCCGTGAGACCAACAAGCTCTGAAGAAGCGGGTGTTTAACATGGCTGAATTGCCAGTATACGACAAAGCGGGCAAGAAGGTTGGTACCTACGCTATTGATGCAAGTGAGGTTGCGCCGAAAATTAACCGGCAGTTACTCCACGATGCAGTTGTGATGTATCAAGCGAATCACCGGCAGGGAACTTTCCGAACCAAGAGTCGGGGCGAGGTGAGCGGGTCGACAAAAAAGATGTATCGTCAAAAAGGAACAGGAAACGCGCGGGCCGGATCACGGAGAAGTGGCGTTCGACGGGGAGGCGGGCACATTTTTGCTCGTCGTCCTCGCGATTATTCTTACCGGTTACCACGTAAAGCGGTCCAGTTGGCGACGCGGATGGCAATTGCTTCGAAAATCCTCGATGACCAGGTCGTGGTGATCGATCAATTCGATTTTGACACGCCTGCGACCAGAGCAATGGCGGCGATCCTGAAGTCGCTGCAGTGTGATGGACAAACGGTGCTGGTTACGACCGAGCAGCTCGATAACAACGTTTACAAAAGTGCGAGAAACATTACCGATGTCTCCGTTTCGCCGGTGAGTGACCTCAATGCACTAAGCGTATTAAAGCCGAAAAAAATGTTGGTCACCCGCGCAGCTTTGGATCGGATCAGGGAGCGGTCAAAAGGAGAGAGCGCAAGCTAACGGGGTACGTGAACTTACCGGCAACAACGATTCCCTGGAAATAAACAAGGACCTTTTGAGCTGAATTGTGGTGTAGGCGATGGCGACAAAAAAAGTAAAGCAACAGTCAATAAAGCAAAATCCAAAGGGGCAGACGAAGCTGCAACTAGAGCCGCATCAGGTTTTGCTGCGTCCTCTTGTCACGGAAAAAGGGATGCACCGCAGCACGCGATTCAATGCATATTCTTTTGAGATTAATCGCTTAGCGACCAAGGAAGATGTACGGGCAGCGGTAGAAAAAATGTTTGATGTGAAGGTTGTCGACGTACGAACGCAAAACCGCAAAGGTAAGCCGCGTCGCAGCCGTTTTCGCTACGGATATACCAAAGACTGGAAAAAGGCAATTGTTAAATTGGATCCGGAATATCGCATCGACTTCTTTTAATTGATTCATTGATACATCTGGGTTTCATCTACCGGGAATAAAAACATGGGCATCAGGCGATATAAACCAACGACGCCAGGACGGCGGGGAGCGAGCGTCAGCGATTTTGCGGACGTGACGGCTGGAAGCAAATCGCCGAAGAAGTTGCTCAAGAGCAAGCGGAAGACCGGGGGCCGGAACAACCAGGGGAAGATTACCGCGCGGCATCGTGGCGGCGGTCATAAACAGCGTTATCGACTAATAGATTTTCGCCGTAACAAGGATGGAATTCCGGCCAAGGTCCACGCGATACACTATGACCCGAACCGCTCGGCGCGGATTGCTCTATTGCATTACGTGGACGGTGAAAAACGATATATTCTCGCGCCGCAGGGCCTGGAGGTGGGGATGCGGGTTGAGAGTGGTGCAGAAGCGGCACCCACCGTTGGCAACTGCCTTCCTTTGCGGAATGTGCCGCTCGGGATGGCTGTTCATAACATTGAATTACAACCTGGTCGAGGCGGGGTGCTTTGTCGCTCGGCTGGTGCTAGTGCCGTACTGGCGGCTCGGGAGGCAGATTGGGCTCAAATCAATTTGCCGAGCGGCGAAATTCGCCGCGTGCCGGCTAACTGCCGGGCCACGGTAGGCTCGATCGGTAATGCAGACCATATGAACGTGGTGCTCGGCAAGGCGGGCCGAAAGCGTTGGCTCGGTCGTCGCCCGCACGTTCGTGGCACGGCAATGAATCCAATCGACCACCCGCATGGTGGTGGTGAAGGCCGCACCAAGGGGGGGCGCCATCCGGTAAGTCCGACCGGAAAACCGGCTAAAGGAGGGGCGACCCGCTACCGTCGCAAAGCGTCCAACAAAGCGATTGTGCGAAGACGAAAGACAAAACGTTACGGACAACTGAAATTGAATAAGTAACTTTAAAAAGCGAACCGAAGCAAACACGCTTTGAAGATGGAACACGATTGAATTTTATAAAAAGGTAGTTGATGGGAAGATCGTTAAAAAAAGGCCCGTTTGTTGATCCGAAGCTTTACAGCAAGGTTGAGAAGCAGCGTGATCTCGGTGCAAAAGAACCCATTAAAACGTGGGCCCGTGCCTGCACGATTATTCCTGAGTTCGTTGGATATACGTTTTTAGTGCACAACGGCAAGGTGCATATGAAAGTGTTTGTCACCGAGGATATGGTCGGCCACAAGTTGGGAGAATTCGCTCCGACGCGAACCTTCCGGGGGCATGCCGGCTCAAAGGCCAAGTAACGAGACCATTACACTAGTTTCGCTTCAACGTAATCGCCCAACCGCGAAAGTTTAAAAATAAAAATAACTGAGAAGCACCATGGGATTTAAAGCAAGTCACAAATATGCTCGGATCAGCCCGCGAAAGGTGCGGTCTCTGGCGGACATGATTCGCGGGCAGCGTGCAGATGTGGCGCTAGATATCTTGAAATATCAACCGCACCGTGGCGCGCGATTGCTTGAGAAAGTATTGCGAAGCGCACTGGGCAATGCGATGGATCCTGACCAGAACTCCGGCCAGGGAGCTCGTATTGAGCAGCTTGTTGTACGCGATGCTCGTGTCGATGGTGGACCAATGTTCAAGCGTATGCGACCGAGAGCGCGTGGCATGGCCCATGTGATAAAGAAGCGAACCTCCCACATCAGCATCGAATTGGAATAAAAGGATGGGACAAAAAGTAAATCCAACCGGTTTCCGCGCAGGCATCATGGAGGGCTGGAAAAGCCGATGGTATGCCTCGAAAAAAGACTTTTCGGAGTTGCTTGTCGAAGACCAGAAGATACGCAAATACTTGAAAAAGAAATGTCGATTTGCCGGCATTTCAAAGATTGAGATCGAACGCACGCGAGATGAGGTTAAAGTCGTGCTGCATGCGGCTCGTCCGGGCATCATCATCGGTCGTAAGGGCCAGGAAGTTGAACGTTTGCAGGGTGATCTGCAAGATCTCGTCGGTCGGCGGATTAACATCAAAATTGAAGAGCTCTCCCGTCCCGAAATGTATGCCCAACTTGTGGCGGAGGATATTGGAGAACAGTTGCAGAAACGTGCTAGTTTTCGCCGAACGATGAAACGGGCGATGGAAGCAAGCATGGAAGCGGGGGCGAAAGGGATCAAGATTCAGTTGGCGGGGAGATTAGGCGGGGCGGAAATGGCTCGTCGCGAAAAGCAGATCAGCGGTTCTATCCCGCTGTCCACGCTCCGTGCACAAATTGATTACGGCTTCTCTGAAGCGAAAACCGCGCAGGGGAATATCGGGATCCAGGTGTGGATCAACCAAGGTATGTATCAACAAGAGGATAAGACCGATGGCGCAGATGCCGAAGCGGGTCAAGCACCGAAAAGTCCAAAAAGGGCGTATAAAAGGTAAAGCCACACGCGGCAATCGTGTCGTGTTTGGTGACTACGGCCTCCAGGCCGCCGAAGGCGGTTGGGTGAGTGCTGCAACGATTGAAGCGGGGCGTATAGCGGCGCAACAGTATCTGCGTGGCGAAGGACGATTGTATATCCGAATTTTCCCGCATAAACCTATTACGTCGATTCCATTGGAAACACGGATGGGTAAGGGAAAAGGTGAGCCGGACTATTGGGCAGCTGTCGTCAAACAGGGCAGCCTGCTTTATGAGATTGGTGGCACTACTGAAGAGATAGCTAAAATGTGTTTCGCACGCCTAGCGCACAAGATGCCGATGCGAGTCCGATTCGTGAAGCGGAGGTCTGCCTGAGCCATGACAAAAGCAGCCGAATTACGTGAAATGAGCGATGAGCAACTTGGCTTGACGCTCAAAGACACCTGCGAGCATTTTTTCCGATTGCGGATCCAGGCACAAACCGAACGTTTGGATGCCCCGAGCGAACTCAAGAAAAATCGCCGTCTGATCGCACGGATCAAGACAATCCAGCGAGAGCGATCCGGTGGGTTAGCGAGGTCGCAAGCGGGCGACTCGACGAATCCGGACAGCGGGGAGACTAAGGAGGCCGTAACGGCCCAAACTGGCGGATAAACTACGGAATAAAATCATCGGGAACCCGCGATTACCTACGAAACAAAAGACGCAAAAAAGTAAAGTTAACGAAATTACAGCGAGACAGATTCGATCGGGCCAAGCCGCCCAGGTACGGGAGCATTTGAAATGCCGAAAAAAATAGCAGTGGGAGTTGTAACGAGGGATAGCGCGGCAAAAACGCGGCGCGTTGAGCTACCTCGCTTGATCCAGCATCCAAAATATAAAAAGTATCTCAGTCGCCGGACTATCTGCCATGTCCATGATGAGCAGGAAGAGTCGGGCATGGGTGACACAGTGGAAATTATTGAGTGCCGCCCTTACTCCAAAACAAAACGATGGAAGCTGGTTCGAGTCGTGACAAAAAGCACGGCCGTTGACCTTGCGGCGATGAAAGCTGCGAAGGCGGCAGAGGCGGAAGCTTCACGGGAAGAGTAAACAGAGCGAACAAAGTAAAAATTAAAATCTGGTGGGGTCGACGAGATCTCACCTAGCGTCGTCCTTCGAGGCGGAAACGAGTGATGCGATGATTCAAATGCAAACCCGACTGAATGTGGCAGATAACACCGGTGCCAAAGAGGTGATGTGCATCAAGGTACTCGGTGGTTCTCGTCGTCGGACAGCAGGACTCGGGGATGTAATCGTTTGCAGTGTGAAGTCGGTGATCCCGGGCAGCGACATTAAAAAAAAGGCGATCGTGCGAGCTGTGATCGTTCGTTGTAAATCGCCCACGCGTCGCGAGGATGGAAGCTATGTCCGGTTTGACAGCAATGCGGTGGTGATAATCGACGGAGACCGAAATCCACGTGGTACGCGTATTTTCGGCGCTGTTGCAAGAGAGCTTCGGGAACGACGCTTTATGAAGATCGTGAGTCTCGCGGGAGAGGTGGTGTAATGAATATTCGACTCGATGATACAGTGGAAATTGTCGCTGGTGCTGATAAAGGTACGCGTGGTCGCGTTCTTAAAATCATCAAAGACAAACATCGTGTTGTCGTCGAAGGTGTGAACCGCGTCAAGAAACATGTGCAACGGAGCCAGAAAAATCCGCGAGGAGGACAACTCTCGAAGGAAATGCCGATTAGCATTTCGAACATTCGTCTACTTTGCAACGCATGCAGTAGCCCAAGCCGCACTGGACTTCGGTATCAGGCTGACGGGGCGAAAGAGCGGTTTTGTAAGAAGTGCGGGGCAGGTTTGGGAGAGATAGCCCCGCCTAAAGCGGCGCACGCAAAAAGTTAGGGTAATGACTGTGATGAAAACGATTTTTAACGCTCGGCGGGGTTAAAAGGATGGCAATTTTACCGCGTTTACAAGAAAAATATGAGCAGGACATTCTTCCAGCGCTTGCTGAGAAGCTAGGTCGTAAGAATCGTCATGCGCTCCCGCGACTCCAAAAAATTGTCGTCAGCATGGGGGTCGGAAGTGCGATCACTGAAAAGAAACATCTGGATATGGCAATTTCCGCAATGACAGAAATTACCGGCCAGAAGCCGTCGGTGCGACGCGCAACCAAGTCCGTGGCCGGGTTTAGACTTCGCGAAGGATCACCGGTGGGATGCATGGTGACGCTGCGACGTACCAGGATGTACGAATTTCTGGATCGCCTGATTGCCCTAGCGCTGCCCCGAGTTCGTGATTTCCGTGGCTTGAAGCCCAAGGCATTTGATGGACGCGGCAACTACAGCTTTGGGTTGTCGGAGCAATTAGTATTCCCGGAGCTAAACCCAGATAAATATCCAATCACCCAGGGCATGAACATCACGCTCGTCACCTCGACCGCAGATAATGAAGAAGCCCGACTGCTGCTTGAGGGATTCGGCCTTCCGCTACAATCCCTGGAGTCGACAAAAGAATAATGCTTTGAGGCGGCTTCGCGAAAACAATTCACAACAAAACACAAGTATTTAGCAAACGATATGGCAAGCAAATCAAAAATCGCAAAGGCACTGAGGTCACCGAAGTTTTCCTCGCGTTCCGAAAGACGTTGCAAACTCTGCGGGCGTCCCAGGGCGGTGTATCGTAAATTTGGAATCTGTCGGATTTGTTTTCGTAATCTGGCGGATCGGGGGGTGATCCCAGGTGTCAAAAAAGCAAGTTGGTAAACCGGAGAAATTGTTTCGATGATGACCGATCCAATCGCTGATATGTTGACGCGCATCCGTAATGCGGTACGGATTGAGCGGCCGCATGTTCAAGTTCCTGCGTCCAAAGTTAAACGCGGCTTGGCCGAAGTGCTCAAGCGTGAAGGTTACATATGGGACTGGAATGAATCGGAGGAAAATAAATTCCCCGTACTCCAAATTGAGCTTAAGTACGGTCCGAACGGAGAGCGAGTGATTCGGCACATCAAGCGAGTCAGCAAGCCAGGTCGACGGATTTATAACGGAGCAACACAACTGCGTCCGATTCTCAACGGTCTAGGAATTTCCATCGTGAGCACGAGTCGCGGGGTGATTTCCGATCGAGAAGCTCGGCAACGCAACCTCGGGGGCGAGGTTCTGTGTGAGGTGTGGTAAGGCGACGAGAGTATTCGGCGACAGCCGATGTGTTTGAAACAATCAAACGAAATTTTTCGAATTTGATGAGAAAGATGGGCTGAGATGTCTCGTATTGGAAAACAACCTGTTGCGATTCCCAGCGGTGTCCAGGTGGCGACCGACGGAAACCATGTCACGGTAGAGGGTCCGCTTGGGAAGCTCAATTTCACCCATCGCCCTGAGGTACGTGTCAGTGTGGATACTGAAAAGGGAATTGTTATCGAACGGGATAGCGATGAAAAACAAATTCGAGCCTTCCACGGACTGACGCGGGCTCTGCTGCAAAACATGGTCGTTGGTGTGACCAAAGGCTACGAAAAGAAATTGGAAATTGTGGGTGTCGGCTACTTAGCAGCCATCCAAGGGCAGTCTTTGCAATTGCGAGTCGGGTTTGCAAACGAGGTACACAAAACAATTCCACAGGGGCTCGATGTCAGCTGCCCGGACCAAACACATATTGTGGTCAAAGGCTGCGACAAACAGATGGTGGGACAATTCGCAGCGGAAGTACGAGCAGTCCGAAAGCCGGAGCCCTACAAGGGTAAAGGAATTCGTTACGTGGATGAGTATGTGCGCCGCAAGGCAGGGAAAGCCGTTGGAGCTTAACCTTGACGTGTGTGCCGTTGGAAATTGTTACAGAAAATAAATTTTTAGAATATTTGCACTTGAGTCAGCTATGAATCACGAACGAGCCATTCAGCGTCAACGGCAGAGACGACGTTTCCGCGTACGCAAACGCTTGCGGGGCACTGCTGACCGACCTCGGTTAAGCATCTCCCGAAGCCATCGTCATATCTTTGTGCAATTGATTGATGATACCTCAGGTAAGACGATCGCATCGGCCGGTTCCATGGACAAAGAGCTGGTCAAGGGCATCTCATATGGTGGCAATAAAGCTGCAGCCACTGCGGTGGGCACGGCGATCGCGGAGCGGGCAAAGGCCGCGGGGATTGAGGCGTGTGCGCTTGATCGGGGACACTGTAGATTTCATGGCCGCGTAGCGGCACTGGCGGACGCAGCCCGTGAGGCAGGACTACAGTTTTAAAGAAATCCTATAAAAATTGAACAAATTTTCGGGAGTGCATCGGTCGTGGCAATCAAAGTGAAAAAAGAGTCGAAATCACCTGGTGAATTGATTGACAAGGTGGTCAAAATCAAACGGTGTGCTGCGGTGGTCAAAGGTGGCCGGCGTTTCAGCTTTGCTGCGATGGTCGTTGTTGGCAATGGCGAAGGTCGTGTCGGTTGGGGATACGGAAAAGCCAACGAGGTCCCGCCGGCAGTCGAAAAAGCAGTAAAAAGCGGGACACGAAATCAAGTAGAAATAGAATTGGCCGACAATACCATTCCGCACCAAGTGGTGGGCGAGTTTGGCGCCGCACGTGTGGTTTTGGTGCCCGCCTCCCCCGGAACTGGAGTGATCGCTGGGGCAGCGGTACGTGCCGTCTGTGAGGCGGCAGGAATTCACGATATTTTGACCAAAAGTTTCGGATCCAACAATTCGGTGACCTTGGTCAAAGCAACTATTGCTGCTTTAGAAAATTTGCGGTCGCGAAATGAAATTGAACGACTGCGGGGAGTGTCGCTGTCATGAATATTCACGATGTCCATCAAGGTGTTCAGAAATTCAAACGGCGCCGTCGCATTGGTCGCGGTCCCGGATCAGGCCACGGCAAGACTTCTGGCCGCGGGCACAAGGGACAGAAATCAAGGGCTGGATATTCCCGTCAGGTTTCTTTCCAGGGTGGAACGATGCCGATGGTTCGGCGCGTCCCTAAGCGCGGATTCAATAACCGCTGGGCATCGGTGGTCGCAATCGTCAATGTGGAGGACTTGCAAACTGCGTTCAAAAGTGGCGAGACGGTTACCCCCGAGACAATTCGGGAAAAGAAATTGGTCCCCCCGCATTTTGAAGTGCTTAAAGTTCTAGGTAACGGTGAGTTAAAGAAGAAACTGGCTGTGTCAGCACACCGATTCAGTAAAAGCGCTGAGGAAAAAATTCAACAGGCAGGTGGAAGCACCACCGTGCTGCCAGGAAAAAAACCGGTCATTAAAAATAAAATGGGACATTCTAAAACCCAGCAATAACCAGGTGACACGAGCCGTATTTTGCCGCAAATCCCGTTGCCCAGTTTGAGCGTTCGATTGCCCTATTTGATACCGACCAAGGACGGATCGAAGAATGTTTGAGAAATTCCGCGTTATCTTCACGATTCCAGAGCTGCGGCAAAAAATATTTCTCACGCTGCTGTTTCTGGCCATCTATCGCGTGGGCTGGCAAATCCCGCTTCCGGTTGTAAACCAAGAGGCCATGACCGCCCACTTCGAATCGGGCGAGTTAGCTGATCTGTTCGCAGCGGTCTCTGTATTCAGCGCGAGCCAACTGAATCAAGCGACTATTTTTGGTCTGGGCATCATGCCTTACATTTCGGCTTCCATCATTTTTCAGCTGCTTGGAAGCGTCTGGAAACCGCTGGAAGAATTAAAGAAAGAGGGAGAGAGCGGCCAAAAAAAGATCAATGAATACACGCGATATGCCACCGTGATTCTATGTCTGCTGCAAAGCTACTTCTATTTGAGGTGGCTAATTAGCGCCTCAGCGGGCGCTGCAAATCCGGCACAACGACTAATCAATGAATCAGTCTGGGAATCAATGCAATCGGGATTCATCGCAAGTTTTGGTTGGCAATTAGCTGCCGTACTCACAATGACTGCGGGCACCGTTTTCCTGATGTGGCTGGGCGAGCAAATTGATGAATTCGGAATTGGCAACGGGATTAGCCTTCTGATCATGGCAGGGATTCTTGCCCGCATGCCGGGTGCGGGATATCAACTAATTAAGTCCGCAGAATTTCAACTTGGTGGAGCGCCTGGCAAACTCGGCATTGAGCATTTGATTGTTTTGGCGGTGATTTTTGTGGCGGTGATCTTTGGCGTGGTTTATATCACGCAGGGACAGCGTCGGATTCCCACACAAAGCGCAAAACATGTCCGTGGTCGTCGTGTCTACGGCGGAAACCGTCAATACTTACCGCTTCGCGTGAATCAAGCGGGTGTGATGCC
>DLCF01000054.1:0-74965 GCA_002480485.1 Planctomycetaceae bacterium UBA7805 | reverse complement strand
CGATTTCCAAATAGTGGCGTTTTGGGTGAACTCAAGGCAATGTTTGAACGGGGAGATTCATTCACCTACAATCTGCTTTACGTTGCCATGATTTATTTCTTCTGCTACTTTTGGACGGCCATCACGTTCAATCCGAAAGACATGTCTGAAAACCTAAAGAATTTTGGCACCTTTATTCCCGGTTATCGTCCGGGCAAGCGCACGGCTGACTACCTGGAAAAGGTAATGGTTAGGATTACGTATGTGGGTGCCGGTTTTCTGGCGGTCGTTGCAATTATTCCCACGATTATTGCCTCTTCCATGGGGGTCCCCTTCATGGTCGCAAGTTTCTATGGGGGAACCGGGTTGTTGATTGCGGTAAGTGTCGCCTTCGATCTGGTGCAAAAAATTGACAGTCACCTTGTAATGCGAAATTATAAAGGTCTGCTCGAAAGATCTTAATCACAGCGTGTGCCATGCGTTTAGTACTGGTAGGACCGCCGGGAGCAGGAAAAGGAACGCAATCAGAATGGATTGCGGATCGCTTATCTATACCTCACCTTTCGACCGGTGAGATGCTTCGGATTGCAGTGAGTGAGGGAACGGAGCTGGGTAAATTAGTGGGAGAACGACTTGCACGCGGGGAGCTTGTTCCGGATCCGTTGGTCGTCGACCTAGTTGATGAACGTCTGAAACAACCTGATTGTGTAGGAGGATTTTTACTTGATGGTTTTCCTCGCACCGTAGAGCAGGCCAAAATGCTTCACGCAATTCTAGAGAAACGCAAACTCAAACTCGATCTCGTGCTTCAGATTATCGTCGATGCGAAGGTGCTGACCGAGCGATTACTCCATCGTGGTAGAGTGGACGACACAGTCGAGACGATCGAAAATCGTTTCTGGGTCTATCAGACGGAAACCATGACACTCTTGGAATTTTATCGTGAACAGCAGATTTTACGCACGATTGACGGTGACGGAACGCGCGATGAAATCGCAAATCGCATTCGAAGCACAATTTCTAACTTTTCATCCACAAACATTAACTGATTTCCGATGCCTTAAAAATTCTTTTTTACATCATCGGTATTCTCGGAGAGACGGACGTCCAGCATGTCGACTTCATTGAATCTAAAATCGCCGCGAGAAATTGAACGGATGCGCCCGGCAGGTCTGGCGGTTTGGCAAGGACTCCAGATTGCGCGGGAACTGGCGGTAGCCGGAAATACCACCGGCCAGATCGATACTGCGGTCAAAAAGTACTATCAGACAATTCAGGGCGAACCGCTTTTCTTAAACTATCCAAACAGCACGCCAGGCAAACCAGCCTTCCCCGGCGTAACTTGTACTTCTGTAAATCAACAAGTGGTCCATGGTGTTCCCGGTGACTATCAACTGCAGGAGGGCGATGTGATTAGCATCGACACCGGTTGTAGGATTGACAACTGGTGTGGCGATTCGGCGGTCACCCTGCCGATCGGAAAAATTGATCCGGCGGTTGAAAAGTTACTTGATGTAACCGCGAAGACTTTACAGATGGCGATTGACTTGATTCCACAAAAGCAAATGTGGAGCGATGTTGCAGCGGAAATGGAGACCTATGTACTTGATCACGGATTTACGACGGTAGAAAATTTTGTCGGACATGGAATCGGTGAAAACATGCATGAACCACCACAAGTTCCTAACTATAAGAGCAAGACGCTCCGGGCCAAGGATGATTTCCGCCTCGAACCGGGCATCGTGATTGCTGTCGAACCGATGGTGAATCTGGGGACCAAACGGGTTATCGCGGAATCTGACCACTGGACTATGTCGACCGCCGATGGAAAACCGAGCGCTCACTTTGAACACACCATAGCGATTACCGAAGAGGGAGTTCGGGTATTGACGGAACCGCCGAGCGACCCGAGTGAACTGGAGACTCTTCTTTCCAAATAAAAAAGATTAAACGCTTCGTTACAGCGTTTCTAGCAGCCCTTTTCCAGGAGTTTGTAATGTCACAAGATGCTTCCGGTCAGATCTCTACCGTGATGCAGGAAGAACGCCTCTTTCCGCCATCAACAGCATTCGCGAAAGCCGCGCACATCGGCTCGCTTGAACAATATGAAACGCTTTGGAAACAAGCTGCTGAAGACAGTGAAGGATTTTGGGGGAAACTGGCAGAAGAAGAACTGCACTGGTTCAAACCTTTTACAAAGATTCTAGATTGGAAAGCACCGCTTGCGCAGTGGTTCGTCGATGGCAAGACGAACGTGTCTTATAACTGTCTCGATGTCCATCTTACGAGCGATAGGAGAGATAAAACGGCAATCCTCTGGGAAGGAGAACCGGGTGACAAGCGATCGTTAAGTTACGCGGAATTGCATGAGCAAGTATGCAAGTTTGCCAACGTGCTTCGCGAGAAAGGGATTGGGCCGGGGGATGTGGTCTCTATTTACATGCCGATGGTCCCAGAACTCGCAATCGCTATGCTTGCTTGTGCCCGCGTGGGAGCGGTTCACTCGGTGATTTTCGGTGGCTTTTCCAGCGAGGCCATCGCTGACCGTAACAACGATGCCTCGGCAAAAATGCAGATCACCGCCGATGGTGGCTGGCGACGAGGCAAAGAATTACCGCTCAAGGCCACGGTCGATGAGGCGCTCAAAAAATCACCCAGCGTTGAAACTTGCATTGTGCTCCGTCGCACCGAGAGCGCAGTTGAGATGAAGGAAGGACGAGATTTCTGGTGGGATGAATTGATGGATAGCGCAAGCACTGAATGCCCTGCAGCAGAGCTTGATAGCGAACATCCGCTTTTTATCCTTTACACCAGCGGATCTACAGGGAAGCCCAAGGGCATCAAACATACCACGGCCGGATACAACCTCTATACCAAAGTGACTTCGCGGTGGGTATTCGATCTCCAGGAAGATGATATCTACTGGTGTACCGCAGATTGTGGCTGGATTACAGGGCACAGCTACATTGTTTACGGTCCACTTGCCAACGGGGCGACGATTGTGATGTACGAAGGTGCGCCGAATTCACCAGACGAGGGCCGCTTCTGGGAAATTGTCGAGCGTTATGGCGTGACCATTTTCTACACGGCGCCGACGGCAATCCGTGCATTCATCAAATGGGGTGACGATTTTGTCAATCGCGCTGATCTTTCGAGCCTTCGCTTACTTGGCACCGTGGGTGAAGGCATCAATCCGGAAGCCTGGATGTGGTATCACCGTGTGATCGGCGGAGAGCGATGCCCGATTGTGGATACTTGGTGGCAAACCGAAACCGGCGGCATTATGATGAGTCCCCTGCCCGGAGCGATCCCCACCAAACCAGGAAGCTGCACAAAGCCCTTACCGGGGATTAGTCCGGAAATTGTCGACGAGGCGGGCGAGGCCGTCGAACCGGGACAGGGTGGATGGCTTGTAATCACTCGCCCCTGGCCGGGAATGCTGCGTGGTATTTGGGGAGATTCGAAGCGATATGAGGAGCAATACTGGAGCAGCGTGCCGGGCAAATACCTGTGCGGTGACAACGCCCGCTGTGATGCGGATGGCTATTACTGGATTATGGGACGCATTGATGATGTGCTGAATGTCTCGGGACATCGTCTGAGCACGATTGAGATTGAAAGTGCTCTGGTAAGCCATCCGGATGTGGCGGAGGCGGCCGCTGTGGGTCGGCCCGATGAACTGAAGGGTGAGGCCATTGCCGTTTTCGTAACGCTTGGAAACGCTGAACCGGACGAGGCAACCCGCAATGCATTAAAGCAACACGTTCGCAAAGAGATCGGCGCGTTGGCTCAACCAGATGACATTCATTTCACCGGTTCTCTACCGAAGACGCGGAGCGGCAAAATAATGCGGAGGCTTTTGCGAGATATTGCCAGTGGCAAAGAAACGGTCGGCGATACATCAACTCTGGAGGATTACAGCGTGCTGGCCAAATTGCGGCAGGACGAAGAATCTTGAGCTAATCAACTCAATAGGCCGTGTAACACCTGCTCTGCCTCATGGCAAAGTAAGTCCGCTTGCCCCTGATTGCAAGCCTCGCTCATGATACGGATCACTGGTTCAGTGTTACTGGCGCGCAAAAGCAACCAGCGATCTGGCCAATCGAGTCGGAGACCATCGGGATGGCTCGCTGTGGCATCTTCAAAGTGCTGGGCGACGGCCTGCTCGCCCTCGGCGAGTTGCTCTCGGGGAAAGCTGATTTTTTGTTTTGCCATTTTGTACTGGGGCATTTCCGCAGCCAAATTGCTGATCGGAAGTTGCCGATTGACCATCGCTTCGAGCAGGTATGCCATGGCAATAAAACTGTCGCGCACAAACCCGACTCGTGGATCGATAACTCCGCCGTTGCCTTCACCGCCAACCACCGCCTCGGTGGCCAGCATTTGATCTACCACGTTCGCCTCGCCGACAGCTGAACGACTGAAGGGCACCCCATAGCGCAGAGCGAGGTCTTCTGACATCCGACTGGTCGAGCAGTTTGTAACAACCGGGCCCGGATGCTTCCGCAACAGGTGGTCGACACAGAGTGCGAGTGTGAATTCTTCGCCCAGATAGCCTCCGTCCTCGTCGATCACCGCCAGACGATCTGCATCCGGATCCTGGCAAAAACCGATCTGTACACCTTCGGCGGGGATCTCCCGACAAATATCCGCAAGGTTTTCTGCAGTCGGTTCCGGCAGATGTGCAAAATGGCCATCCGCTGTCTCCCCGCGAAGCAAGACATTGCAGCCGAGTTGTTCGAGTAAATATCGGCCCAGAATGGATCCACTGCCATGGTTCGCGTCGAGGAGCACCGAAACGCGCGCTTGGCGTATCTTATCCACATCCACCTGGGCAGAGATCGCTTCCCAATGCGCGGTGCATGTCTCCTCGTATTTCGATACTACGCCCGACTTGGTTTTTGCCGGATGGGTCTCGGCACCTTGCAAATAGGCTTGCCGAACCGACTCACCAAATTTGGCCGGCACAACCCGACCCTCGGACCCAAAAAGTTTGATCCCGTTATACTCGGCAGGATTGTGACTCGCCGAAATCTGAATGCCCCCCGCGGCCCCACTTTCGCGCACCAGTATTCCCGTTGTCGGGGTCGCGGCGATCCCTGCATCGAGGATGTCACGTCCAGCGGCAGTCAGAGCCTCGGCAATTGCGTCGACGAGCGGCGGCCCATTGGCGCGACCATCGCGAGTCACCACCAGCGGCCCCCCGGGCAAATACGATGCAAAGGCACGGGCGTAGTCAGCGGCAACCCGCTCGGTCAGTGAATCCCCCACAATTCCCCTCAAACCGGAAACACTGATAATCAATTCGCTCACAAGAAAACCTCGGATTTTGTTTAATGGAATCGGGCTCAGTATACGAGTTGGTGGGGCACTGCTCCAAGGGACCGCGACCCTTTTCTCGACTGCCCAAGTTCGCCACAATATCACCTTCTAACCCACGCCTGCGGTCTGGAGTATCCAATGCATTCACACGACGCGTTACAGCTGCTCGAGGCAGCCAAGCAGGCCGGCAAACTTTCCGCTGCGGCATCTGCAAATATTCGACCCTGGCTGACCGATACAAAGTACGCTGAATTTGCAGAGGATGTTGTACAGCACCTGAGCGAGGAAAAATTCAACGAGCTAAACAAAGCCTTCTGGAAGGTTTTGGAGTTCGGCACCGGAGGGAGACGAGGTGAGATGTATCCGATCGGCACCGCCGTTATAAATCGTCGAACCATAGGCGAGAGTGCGGCCGGTCTGGCGGCTTATGTGAAAGCAAACACGGATTCTCAATCAGACCTCTCGTGTGCCATTAGCCATGACACCCGCCATCATTCGCCAGAATTTGCTCGACTGTGCGCTGAAATTATGGCCGCTGCCGGATTCACGGTTTATTTCTTGGAGGGATTTCACAGCACGCCCTGTCTCTCATTCACCGTCCGCTACAAGCAGTGCTCATGTGGGATCATGATCACTGCTAGCCATAATCCACCGAGTGATAACGGCTTCAAGGCATATTGGAGTAATGGGGGCCAACTTGTACCACCACATGACGCAGGAGTGATCGACCAAGTCATGGCGGTCGAGACGATTGGACAGGTTAATTTTGAAACTGCGGTCCATCAGGGCAAGATCATTCTCTGCCAAGAAGAGATTGACGCGGCCTATGTTGGTGCAGTGAAGGGGCAAGCTTTTCCCGGACCAAGAGAGGCAAAAATTATTTACTCCCCGCTGCACGGCGTGGGCAGTTCGGCGGTCTTACCGGTTTTGGCCGGTGACGGTTTTTCCGATGTAGAGGAATTCGGCCCACAGGCAACACCAGATGGAGACTTTCCAAATGTGCCAGATCATATTTCCAATCCAGAAAACGCTGCTGTCTTCGATTCAATGATCGAGCACGGACGAAAGATCGGTGCGGACGTCGCTCTGGCGACCGATCCCGATTGCGATCGGATTGGGCTTGCGGCACCAACAACCCTCGATCCGGCCGGGCCGTGGGAAACATTTACAGGCAATCAGCTCGCCGCATTGCTCTGCGACTTCGTACTGAGCCATCGCCAAGCAGCAGGACAGCTCTCTGCAAATCACTTTATCGTAACGACTCTGGTAACGACCCGTTTGATTGAGCGAATCACACAAGCTTATAAAGCAAAATTCTACGGCAACTTACTAGTCGGTTTCAAATGGATTGCTAACACGATCGATCAACACGATCCAAATCTGTTCGCCTTTGGCGCGGAAGAGTCTCATGGTTATCTCGTCGGTCAATATGCCCGCGACAAGGATGGACCGGTTGCGGCCATGCTCGCTGCTGAGATGGTGGCAGAGACAAAAGCAGCCGGAATCACAGTGCGGGAGCGACTGGAAAATCTTTTTGTCAGATATGGTTGCCACGCTGAAAAAACAATTTCTATCTACAAACGCGGCGAGTCGGGCATGGAGCAAATGCTGGCGGTAATGGATCGACTACGTGAACATCCGCCAGAGGTCCTTGCCGATATGAGAGTTGTCGGCATGCGAGACTATCTCAAGCAGATAACGACCGATAGATCGGGAAATTGCAAAAAGCTCGAAGGTCCGATTGGTAATCTGCTGATCCTGGATTTTCAGGCCGATGGCAACTACGTCGCTGTGCGACCATCAGGCACGGAACCCAAAATAAAGTTTTATCTTTTTGGTCACCATCCTCCGGAAGACGGGGCCGATATTGCAAGTGTAAGGAAAAACCTGGACCAGCGACTCAGCGATCTGGCTGATGATTTAGTCAGCTATGCGGAAAAATGACGTGCGTGCTTGTGAAAAGAATTGTCACGCATCAACTTCCGGTAAAGCGGTTGTTACTTTTGCCTGCTTCACGGCCCGTCGGCGTGCCGCAAATCGTTTAACGAGCTCATCCACCATCACCCCAATAAGGATCACAATACCAATGACCGCCGGTTCCAGTTGATCATCGATTCCAAGCATACTGATCGAATTCATCAGTAAACGCATCAGTGCCGCGCCGAGAATAATTCCAAAAATAGAACCTTCACCTCCTCGGAGGCTACAGCCTCCAAGAACGGCAGCCGCGATGGCATATAACTCATAAAAATTTCCGAAACTATCTGGCTGAATCGATCCGTAATCGAGTGCGAACAGCAGGCCGCCGAACCCGCTGATCACCGAGCATATCACATACGCAATTATGATCATCACAGACGTATTGATACCGCTGAAGCGTGCAGCCTGCTCGTTGCGTCCGAGCGCAAGCAGATAACGACCATAGATCGTCTTGTTGAGAAACACCGAGGCAATGACACCCAGCACAAGCAGAATCAAAAAAGCGACCGGTATATGCTTTGCCCACGAGAATCCCGACATGCCCGGCAGCTGCGACAGATTCCCCACCATGACCTTCAGGCCCGAGAAGGTCTCGTTTCCGTAACCCATCGTCTTATCGGAAACAATCCAACGGGCGATGCCGCGATAGATCATCAAACCGCAGAGGGTCACGACAAAAGGTTGGAGCTTAAGCCGCGTAATCAGAACTCCATGGGTCAGACCGACGCAGAGCGAAAGTGCAAAAATAGCAAACAGACCTACGGCGAGTGGGAAGGATTGTTGCACAACGATGAAGGGAAGCAGTGTCGCGACCAGTCCAATCAAGGAGCCAATCGATAAATCGATACCACCGGTAATGATCACAAATGCAACGCCGATCCCGATAATGCCGTAAAGAGAAGCTCGCTCAAGAAGGTTGAACATATTATAGGCAGTCAGGAAATTTGGATTTCCAATTGCCGTGGCAATAAAAACCACTAACAGAATGCCAAGAATGCCAAAATTCTTTTTCATATCCTCAAACACCGCCTAAAATGTCTGCAAACCTTAGTGAGTGCCCATCGCAACATTTCCAGTCGCTAGCTGCATCACGCGCTCTTCACTCAGTTCGTCTCGCACCAACTGCCCCGTAATCTGTCCCTCATGCATCACGAGGGTCCGGTCAGACATCCCTAGAATTTCTTCCATTTCGCTACTGACAAATAAAATTGAAACACCTTTCTTGGCAAGCTCATCCATCAAGCCATAAATTTCCTGTTTCGCACCGACATCAATGCCTCGGGTCGGCTCATCCAGAAGCAAAATGCGGGGCGCAATAGACAACCACTTGCCAAGGACCACTTTCTGCTGGTTACCGCCCGACAAATACTGTACCACTTGGCCCGCGTCAGGCGTCTTGATTTTCAAACGCTCAATCATAGCCGACGTGTCATCTGCCTCCTGCGTCGCATTGAGAAATCCTGCCTTTTTTTTGTGCTGCCGCAAGCCTGCGAGGCCGATGTTCATGCGGACCGTCATCTCCAGAATAATGCCCTGCTGCTTCCGATCCTCCGGCACCAGGGCGATTCCCGCATCGATGGCATCGCGTGGACTGCGCAGCGAGACTTCTCTTCCGTCGACCATCACCCTGCCAGAAAGTGCCGGCTGGACTCCGAAAAGGACTTCAAAAAGTTCGGTCCGACCCGCCCCGACCAGCCCTGCAACGCCAACGATCTCACGTGTACGGACGGAAAAATTCAAATAACATCCCGGATTCGCTGCCGTCTGAAGATCTTTTACTTCAAGCACCACATCACCCGCATCATGGGGCGAGCGGACATAAAACTGGGAGATGTCCCGTCCCACCATCAATTGCACCATCCGGTCGTGATTCATTTCATCGCGCACCAGATCGCCCGCATTTTTTCCATCGCGAAATACGGTCACGCGATCGGCTAATTCCTGCACCTCTCCTAGTCGGTGCGAAATATAAATAACACTCACTCCTCGTCCGCGCAAATCTTTAACAACTTCCATGAGTCTTTCGGTCTCATGCTGCGAGAGACTTGATGTCGGCTCATCCATGATCAAGATCTTCGCGTCAACCGACAATGCGCGGGCTATCTCTACGAGTTGCTGCTGTCCGATGGAAAGTGAATCAACAAGTACATCGGCAGACACATCAAGGCCAACGAGCGTGAGAAACGACTGGGCTTCAATGTGTATTTTTTTCTTATCAATCAAACCACTACGAAGTGGTTCGCGACCGAGAAAAATGTTATCCCCGATTGAAAGATTGCCAGACAAATTCAATTCCTGATGAATCAGTGCAATCCCATTGGCCTGGGCCGTCTGAACCGAATCAAGTCGCACCGGGCAACCATTCACCCGAATGGATCCCTCGTCCGGCATTTGTACACCGGCAAGAATCTTCATCAGTGTGCTTTTACCGGCACCGTTTTCGCCAATCAGCGCTAGCACTTCCCCTTTGGCAAGCGACAAACAAACATTATTCAGCGCCGTCACCCCGGGAAATCGTTTTGTGACGCTCTCCACGATAAGCAGCGGAGAATTATCAAGAAGATTCATGGGTGACCGGTCGGTTTGATTTCCCGGTGATGCCGCATTCAATCATTTTGACCTACGGAGATTCATCACCTGCTGGTTCTGAAACGACGTTCGTCGTGCCTTCTGATTCTTCGGTTGATAAAAGTCTTTGCAATTCCGCCTGAAAAGCTGCCACATTATCGTTACGGATCTGGCGGGCAGGTATGTAGAGGATCTTATTTTCAGGAATCACCGATGAATCACCCCGGGCAAGGCCCGCCAGAACGCGAACCGATTCGTAACCGTACTTATAAGGATTTTGCACAACCGTGCCATAGATTTCTTTATCGTTGATGGCCTGCAATGATCGGTCGTGCTCGTCGAACGCGACGATTTTAATTTTTCCGACTTTTCCAGCCTCCCGAACTGCATCAAGCATCAACGGCGGATTGTAGGCAAATAAACCGACCATGCACCCGAGGTCATCATATTTGGCAACAGCATCTTGAGCCTGCGCCTTCGCCTTCCCAAAATCAAACCCGTCGGTTCGTGTGTCCAGAATGGTGTACTTTTCACCTTTAATAACACCAGCGCTCGGCTCATCGTAACGATTCTCATCGGGCTCACGATCCAGCAATTCATCAATCACACCCTGACGCCGGAGTCGCGAATTGGCCTGACCAAGTCGACCGACGAAGATCATCACGCTTCCACCCTCGGGCATTGCCTCTTTTACCAACTCGCCGCACATACGTCCCGCCGTATAATTATCCATGCCGATATAGCACAATCGCTCGCTGCCAGGAGCATCTGAATCATGTGTAATCATATTTGTTCGCTGTCCGATTTCCGTCAGCAAATCTCCCTGGTTGTCTGGGTCAATCGGGCTGATGGCAATACCGTCGATACCTTGCGCTAACAGATCCTGGCAAATACGTTTTTGATCTTCGACTCCGTTGGCGGGCATCTGAATATTGACATCCGCGTTGAATTCCTGGGCGGCATCTTTCGCACCCTTCTCTGCGAAAGTCCAAAACGAGGCGATCCCATTGGTGATGTAGGCAACCTTCGGTCGTGCATCGGCCTCCGGGTTGTCAGAGCTGTTTTGACTACAACCGGAAAGCAATAAACAGAGAAGTGGCATCGCGACCATGAGAGCCGTGCGTGATAGCGTGCTTGACATCAAAATCCCCTTTCGCTGCAGAAATTTGCCCCTACACCGGCAGTGCGATATAAGTTCGGAAAAGCATTGATTTTAGGTGCGGTGGCAAGCGTCAGCAAGGGTTCACCATGACAGAAGTAGGAGCCGCGCGAAGCGCAGATTTATCACAACACGGCTCAACTCCGACCACATCCGTAACCGACTTTACCTTAAATAGGCGTAATCACCCGGTTACATCAACATCACGATGAATCACAGACCAGGACGCATCGCAAAGCAGATGAAGATCCACCTCCCGCAAGATACGGTCACAGACACCAACCAACGCGAGCAGCTCGGTGATGATTCAGTGATCGGCGATTGGCAGTTAGATCGATCGATTACATCGGCAGGACCTGAGCATTCCCTTTTGCAATTTCAAGCAGCACCGGCGGGCACACCCACCCACTTTGATTATCTGCTGCATACACCAGCCGATCCAAATTCAGCATCTGCTCTTTCCCTACTACAGCGAGAGTTTCATATCAGTCAGCAACTTAGCAGTCCGCACCTGCTGCCGGTGCTTGATGTTCATCTCGAAAACCCGCCTTACTTTATCGTTACACCACGTCTTCCCGGTGACACACTGCGTACGGTGCTGCACAACCGAGGTAAGCTCGAACTTTACAACGCACTTTGGCTCCTTCGGCAAGCCGCCCAAGCAGTCGCTGCCCTTCACGCGCGTGGGTGGTCGACGCCACGCCTTCATGCAGATAATTTGCAAATCGAGCCGGACGGCCACCTCACTCTGTCCACTGTCGGTCATGCCCGCCGCATAAAGAATGAAATCGACGATGAGGCGCTGATATATGCCGATACATGTCGCCTTGCCGGCCTGTTTATGGAAATGACAAACGACGATCTGGCAAGCACTGTCGGAAATAACCGCGAATTTTCGCGTCAAATAAGCGATTGCTACGTTGGGCCAACATCATCCGTTACGACGCTGCTGAGGGAGATGCTCAATCCGTCGAGCCCTTGCGATAAACAGTCAGTGCAAATCCTGGTAGAGCGACTCGTGCGTCTTGAAATCGGATTTCTATCACGACCCGCCTAGCGATCTGTTCTGGCGAGATCATGCCATCTCTTGTACCGATTTGTCATGCAGGTCAGGCATCTCGCATGGGATCGGACAGAGGATAAAAATACAATGTTTACGAACTGATCAGACTACATGCCATGCGTTGATATACCTTGCTGTACACTATCTAATGACGCATGCATTCCTGACGTAAATTTCCGCAGCATTAAATTTACCTCTGGCGATAAATTTCAAATCACTTTCTGGTTCGAAGATAGTCGTTCTGATTGCGTGACCCCCGACCTTAAACTATACTTTGTTTTCTGACGTTTCTTATCCTCTGTCGCAAAATCTTGCGCGACGAAACATGGGCGAGCCAGGTGAAAATCCGATTCAAAAATAATTTACTAACACGGATTGTCATTTTTATTATCGTGACTGTGGCAGCGACTTTTGGAGCTGACATTTTTATTGGGCTGATATTTAAAGAATCGCTTCGAAGAAATGTTGATGAAATGACAAAAAGCAAGACTGCCGCGCAAAGGCTGCTTGCTTCCCAAACCAATCAGGCCACTCAAAAGGTTTGTAGGATCCACCCATTCTTTGGTCATACGATGCAAACGAAATTAGACGCTGCCCCGTTGGGCTGGCATCTGGAGACCGACCAGAATGGATTTCGTAATTCCCGCGAATTCGATGTTAACAATGTGCCTGATGATGTAATCGTGATCGGGCTTTTCGGCGGGTCGGCAGCATTTGGGTGGGAGGTCGATGGCAACCAGGATACGCTGGCAAGTCACCTGGAAGAACTCTTCAATTCGCGATCAAAAAGTAATACCAAATTCCGAATCGTTAATCTGGGAATTCCCGGTTGGCACTATCCCCAACAATTTTTTTTGATTTCGCGCATCATTCAGCATCTGGACGGCATTATTACCTACGATGGATTCAATGAAATTATGGTTCCACTGGGAAATACGCTTGCCTATCAGACAGCGCTGCCCCCGGATTTTCCTTCGGGTCTTTTTTACCTACCAATTTTTCAAAAACAAACGACTGAGCAGATTCTTGCGCTCTACGGACTTTTGATGTTCGAGGCAAATTACGATCCGAAAAGCCTGCTGGCACACTCTGCGATTTACAACAAGCTGCGGTACATGCACTGGGACAAAGAACGAAACCGCGTGGCTAAAATCGTCCAATTGGGGACATCCGTCGGATCAGAGACCTCATCAATTGAGGCGAAAACATTTGCAACAGACCCACAAAGTTACGAGGAGATTGTCAAATTTGGAATTGACGAACATGCCAAGTATTCTCAACTTGTTGATTTGATTGCCAAGCAATACAACATTCCCGTACTCCATGTTTTACAGCCCTTCCATTATGCCGATCCCGACAATCCATTTGATCCAACCATGGTACCGACTTACTCGAGATTAGCTTTCGCAAATGGGCATCCTTCTGTGCATTACTCAAAACTGCGTGAAAGATTTGCTGAATTGGCAAAGCAGGCGGATCCCGATAACTCAATTGGCTACCTCGATCTATCCGATGCCTTGAAGGAGAATAGAAACAACTGGATTGACCTGATTCATCCGAGCGCAAAAGGCAATCGTGTTGCCGCTGAAAAAATTATAGATTTTATCGAGTCATCACCGATTCGATTTACGTCCGTTCAATGAATTACGAGTTCACATTTGACGTAAAATCTTGTCCTCTCGAGGATCAAAAAGAACTGCTTCCGAAAAAATTATTTTTCGGTCAAACCTCGTGCGTGGAGCGATTCGTGGGCCCTGAAATTTCATTGCTGTCTTGCCCCGCTCACTGATGTCACGCGCTAATCTCAATAAGTGTCTCCTCGTTTTCGAATATGTACCATGGGGCTTGATTCACTTATTGTCCTGCCATCAACGACCTCAGCAACAGCGATTAAGTGATCTCCCGACTCCGAATAATGTTTCGGCTCGCATACAAAATGACCTACGACACCCTCTTCCAAGAGCATTACGCCGGTCTCGTGTTCGGAACATTGTAGACCCTCAAAGGCAGGAACACCCACATCGAATCCCCTGCCAAAGTGTCCGAGTAACTTTTTCCCGTCTTCCGCTACCACGTTGAGCGCAAAACAAGTTCCCTGCTGGATCCATTCCGCCAGATATCGACTCTTGTTAACGGCCACCGTGACCATCGGAGGTTGAAAACCGGATTGCATCACCCAACTGGCGAGCATCCCTGTATTATCATGGCCGTGTCGGGCCGTAAGGATATAAATGCCGCTGGGCACTTTTCCAAGAATGGGAGGAATTACAGGCTCTGGAGCATTTAAATCCATGGAAAATACTTTCTGAATGGGAACCAAATGAAACTCACTTTTTTAGACTGTGGCCGACTTTTGCTTCAACGCTATCGACCTTGGACGTCAGTCGTCCTTTCTTCGCATGACGATAATCAAATTTTACGGAACAGGAAATACGCTCACTATCACTTTGTAATGCTTCAAATGATTGTTTTAAAAGTCTTAATAGCGGTTCTAAATCACCTTCGACGACCGTACCCATTGCATGCAACCGGTAATCCAAACCACTGCGGTCCACAAGTTCAACGCAGCGAGCCACGAACGCACTAACGCTCTGCCCCTGGTCCATTGGCGTGATGCTGAATTCCATTAAATACATCGTCAATTGACTCCGGAAATGATTCCTACCCCGCGTGACCCTACTCTATTGACGCTACGCGCCTCTCGGGTACGATTAACGGTTAGCACTATTACGGTCGGGCAAAATCAAGCGATGGTGCCCACCGGTACCTATCATAATCGATCATCGAGCAACGAATCAGGAGGTTCCCACGTGGGATGCAGCGAACGTCGAAAAGAAATTAATCGTCGGCGACACCGCCGAAAAAAGTTAGCCAAGCTATCAGCCCGTGCGGAGAAGGCCACGGTATCTGAAAAGCAGCACATCGCGACAAAAATCAGGGACCTTACGCCCGGAGCGCCTGTGATCATTGAGCGGTTGGGGCTCGAGCAGCGATAACACGAGAGAGCAACCGCTGCAGCCAAACGGCATGCCTGCAAGCAGCGAAGCCTAACCGATGTCGGCAGTCGGCCTGCTTGATTCCTGAAAGATGAAATCGTCATCGGCGTAGTCGATTGCAATATCTGTGCCCTCACCAAACGTACCTTTGAGAATCTCCGTTGCCAGCGGATTCTCGATACGCTGTTGAATGACTCTTCGAAGCGGTCGGGCGCCAAATGCCGGATCATATCCTTCGGCCGCTAGCTGTTTTTTTGCATCTTCGGTGAGATGTAAATTGAGATGCTGACTGGCTAAACGTTTCTTCAGCAATGCGATTTGCAGGTCCACAATCTTTTGAATGTCTTCCCTGCGTAACGGGTGAAACACAATCGTTTCATCAATCCGATTTAAAAACTCCGGAAGGAAGTGCGCACGCAAGGACTCATTGACAGCTTCTCGAATTTCGTCATCTCCACCCCCGCTTTGACCGATCTCCTGAATCATCTGACTTCCAACATTGCTAGTCATGATGACGAGTGTATTGGTGAAATCAACCGTATGCCCCTGATTATCGGTTAATCTGCCGTCATCGAGAACCTGCAGCAAAATATTGAAGACATCACGATGAGCTTTTTCAATTTCATCAAGCAGCACCACACAATAAGGTCGACGCCGCACAGCTTCAGTGAGGGCTCCACCTTCCTCATAGCCCACATAGCCGGGTGGCGCTCCAATTAAACGGCTCACGGCATGCCGCTCCATATATTCGCTCATGTCAATGCGGACCATTGCGGATTCGCTATCGAATAAAATTTCAGCAAGGGCTTTGCAAAGCTCGGTTTTACCAACGCCTGTGGGACCAAGCATCAGAAAAGAGCCAATCGGACGATTTGGATCTTGCAATCCAGAGCGACTTCGTCGGACCGCATTCGAAACGGCTTCCACTGCCTCCTGCTGCCCGATTACTCGCTGATGGATCCGTTCCTCCATTACGAGCAACTTCGCGCGCTCGGTTTCCATCATGCGGGTGACTGGAATGCCAGTCCAGACCGAAACGACCCGCGCAATTTCATCTTCTGTGACCTCTTGTCGCAATAACCGCTTGACTGTGTCTGATGTTGTATCATTTGCATCGGGTGCATCACTCTGTGCTCGCTCCAGTTCTTCGAGTCGCCGCTGCAGATCTTTCTTTTGCACATCCAACTCGTAAAGCCGTTGATAGTCTTGCTCAGAGACTGCCGCGCCGGAGGCAGAAACCGCTTTGATTTCTGCATCGCGACGTTCAAATTCATGCTCCAGCTTAACCAACTCTTCGCGGACCTGCTGCACGTTACCGAGCCCTGATTTTTCTGCTTCCCACTGCTCTCGGAGGCTGGCCCGCTCTCTTCGTAACGATTCCATTTCCGCCTCTATTTCGGCAAGCTTTTCCTTGGCATGGCTCTCTGTCTCTTCCGTGAGTTGCCGCTGTGAAAGTTCGAGTTGCGTTAGACGCCGCTGAACCTCATCAATTTCTTGTGGCACACTTTCGAGTTCCATAGCCAAACGGCTCGCCGCCTCATCCACGAGATCAATTGCTTTATCGGGAAGGAATCGATCTGTGATGTAGCGATTGGAAAGCTCGGCTGCCGATACAAGCGCAGAATCTTTAATTTTGACGCCTTTATGATGTGCCTCATATCGTGGCTTAAGTCCACGAAGAATGGCAATCGTATCCTCGACCGAGGGCTCGCCTACGAAGACCGGCTGAAACCTTCGCTCGAGTGCCGCATCCTTCTCGATGTATTTCCGATATTCATCGAGTGTTGTAGCGCCAATACATCGTAGATCCCCGCGGGCCAACGCCGGCTTGAGCAGGTTGGCTGCATCGCTGCCACCCTCGGCCGCTCCCGCACCGACAACAGTGTGCAGTTCGTCAATAAAGAGAATGACCCCACCGGCGGCATCTTGTACCTCACGCAGAACTGCCTTCAATCGCTCTTCAAACTCGCCCCGGAATTTGGTTCCGGCAATCAGGGCCCCCATATCCAAGGCAACCACGCGTTTATTTTTTAAACTTTGGGGTACATCCGCCTGTACAATCCGTACCGCTAATCCTTCTGCGATCGCCGTTTTACCAACCCCGGGTTCCCCGATCAGAACCGGATTGTTCTTGGTTCTCCGAGAGAGCACTTGAATTACGCGACGTATCTCTTCATCTCGTCCGATTACAGGATCAAGTTTGTCTTGTCGCGCCCGCTCAACAAGGTCGATGCCATAACGCTCGAGCGCCTGAAATTTTTCCTCGGGATTCTGATCCGTTACCCGCGTGCTACCCCGCACTGCCTGCAACGCCTTGAGGATGTCATCCGCAGTGATGGCACAGAGTTCCAGGAGCGATTTTGTTTTCTCGTCATCTTTCGCCAGTGCCAGAAAAAGATGCTCGGTTGAAAGATATTCGTCTTTCATAATCGCCGCTTCGCGCTGCGCTGCGGTGATCACGCTCTGCAATCCCTGCGAAATCGGCGGCTGACTACCAGCGGAACGGGGAAGTTGTTGCAGATCACCCTGCACGATTGTCTCGAGTTGGCCTCGATTAGCACCAATTCGATCGATGATCGGATTAACGACCCCATCTTCTTGCCCTAGAAGCGCCGCCAGCAGGTGCACAGTTGTCACCTCCGGATTGCCGGCCGCCATTGTCATTTGCTGAGACGCCTGCAACGCCTCCTGGGCCTTGATTGTCAATTTATCGATAGGAATTGCCATAATTTTGTGCTGTTACGTTTATTTACAGGACCCGACCATTAGCGCAGCAGTGCACGCCTCCGAACAGACAATTTGCCAGTCCAATGCGCGGGGGCATGCTGCCGAGCGATTACGAATCTTTCACTTCGAAATCAGCGTCGATAACGTCATCCGACCCCGCCGAGGCATCGCCGGATGCCGATCCAGCTTGTGCTGCCCCTTCCGGAGCCGCCTGCGCTGATGAATCGTAAAGCGTTTTGCTTAATGCGTGGGACGCTTGCTCTAACTCGGTGATTGACGCCTTGGTTGCCTCGATATCATCGCCATTTGCCACATCGCGTGTTTTTGCGATTGCATCGACGAGCGGTTCTTTATCCGCATCAGAGAGCTTGTCTTCGTTGTCTTTAATCATCTTTTCGAGTTCGAAGCACATCGCCTCCGCTTTGTTGCGGGTCTCGACCAACTCACGCTTCTTACGATCCTCTTCGGCATGCGATTCCGCATCTTTGCGCATCTGATCGATCTTATCTTCATCTAGTCCGCTTGATTGCTCGATCGTGACCGTTTGCTCTTTACCTGAGTTCACATCTTTTGCCGAAACATTGAGGATGCCGTTGCGGTCTATGTCAAACTTTACTTCGATCTGTGGAATCCCCCGTGGTGCGGGTGGAATGCCATCCAAATTGAATTGGCCGAGTAACCGATTGTCTTCAGCCATCTCTCGCTCGCCTTGGAAGACGCGAACCGTGACTGCCGATTGATTGTCCTCTGCCGTGCTGAATGTCTGCTTTCGCTCTGTCGGTATCGTAGTGTTCCGCTCGACAAGCTTGGTGAATACACCACCGAGTGTTTCGATGCCCAAAGAGAGCGGCGTGACATCGAGCAGCAACACATCTTTCACGTCACCCGCGAGGACGCCGCCCTGAATCGCAGCCCCCACGGCGACCACCTCGTCGGGATTCACGCCCTTATGAGGCTCTTTGTTGAAGATCTTTGTGACCAGTTCCTGAACTTTCGGAATCCGCGTGGATCCACCGACAAGGACCACTTCATCGATGTCACTCGCCGACAGTTTTGCATCACGCAACGCATTTTCCACCGGTCCTTTAGTTCGCTCTACAAGCGGATCGACCAACTTCTCGAAATCGACTCGAGAAATGCTCATTTGTAGGTGCTTGGGGCCACTGGCATCGGCTGTAATGAATGGCAGATTGATGTCGGTCTGCTGTGCAGAGCTGAGTTCCTTCTTCGCCTTTTCACATGCCTCCTGCAGTCGCTGCAACGCCATCGAATCGCTTCTCAGATCGATACCTTGTTCTTTTTTGAAATCATCCGCGACGTGATTAATCAGAACTTCGTCGAAATCGTCACCACCGAGATGCGTATCACCGTTCGTGCTCATCACTTGAAAGACACCGTCGGCCAACTCCAGCACTGAAACATCGAATGTTCCACCACCCAGATCGTAGACGACAATCTTCTCGTTCTTATCTTTTTCCAATCCATACGCGAGTGCAGCGGCTGTTGGCTCATTGACAATTCGTTCTACCTCTAGGCCCGCAATCTGCCCTGCATCCTGCGTTGCCTGTCGCTGGGAGTCATTAAAATATGCCGGAACGGTGATGACCGCTTTGTTAACCTTGTGACCCAAGTAGGCTTCCGCTGACTCCTTGAGCTTGCGTAATACGAGTGCCGAGATTTCCGGCGGGGTGTACTCTTTATCCCCGACTTTGATTTTCACGTAGTCTTCCGGCCCACCTGTAATTTCGTAGGGCACCATCTTTTCTTCGCTTTCGACCTCGTCGTGCCGGCGACCCATAAACCGCTTGATGGACGAGATTGTGCGCGTCGGGTTGGTGACTGCCTGTCGGCGAGCCGGCTCCCCGACCAGCGTCTCACCCTTATCGGTGTAGGCAACCACACTCGGGGTAAGACGATTGCCCTCGGCATTAGCGATCACCTTCGCCTCTTTTCCCTCCATCACAGCGACGACCGAGTTGGTGGTACCGAGATCAATTCCAATTATTTTTTCACCTTGAGCCATGCTCGTGTTCCTTTCTGCTTCCTTTCTCATCCTCATCGCACTGCCCCAGCGACCCGCTCAACATGCGAGGAGGGACCCACGGACGAACCAGACCGACCGCTGTTTCCAATATTGCAAACCGTGTGCCAGCTGGTCATATATCGTCATAAGCAAATGCTTTGAAACAACTTAAGCCTTTTCTGTTCAGGCAAACTGAATTGGCGGAGCAAATCAATCTGCCACTTTGACACGGTGATATGGCTCGCATGCACCACTCTGCCTATTTGGCAGTTTCTTGACAGTCCAAATTGCTCCAACTACAAGTGAGCAAAGCTTTTCTGCATGGTGTTTTCTCGCCGCACGCGCGGCTTTGTTGAGACGAGGGTGCGGCGTATGGCCAAACGTAAGACCGCCAAAAAACCGGCTCAGAAAAAGAAGCGGCCCGGCCGCCCCAAGGCTGCAAAGAAGCCTCCGTCGCTCACTTCGCTGCGTCGACGTATCGATCGCCTTGACGGCGAAATTGTGGAGCGGATTAATGAGCGGGCAGAACTTGCGCACTCGATCGGAAAAATCAAAGACGCATCCGGGAGTGTGGTTTACGCACCCGGCCGTGAGGAAGAAGTACTTTCAAGCGCAGTGGAAGTTTCCCAGGGTCCCCTATCAGAGCAATGCATTCGCGCGATCTTCCGCGAGATTATCAGCGGATCGCGGGCGATCGAGAAAATGTTGCGGGTCGCATTTCTGGGGCCGCTCTACAGTTATAGCCATCTGGCTGCCATTCACCGTTTCGGGCAAACCGTGGAATTTTTACCGGTCGGGACGATCGGTTCTGTATTTGAAGAAGTCCACGAAGGGTTGGCAGACTACGGATTGGTCCCGGTTGAAAACTCGACCGATGGACGCATTGCCGACACGCTCGATAACTTTATCCGTTACCCCGTGAAAATCAGTGCAGAGGTCCAGTTACAAATTCACCACAATCTATTGGGGCATGGAAACCGTGGTGACGTCAAAGAGGTTTACAGTCGGCCTCAGGCACTTTCTCAATGTCGTCGATGGCTGGCAACCCACCTGCCGCTCGCTCGCACCGTTGAGGTCACCAGCACCTCCACGGCAGCACAAGTTGCAAGCGACAAACCGGGCGCCGCTGCAATCGCGAGTATTCAGGCCGGTATTCAATACGGTCTTGATGCAATTGCAACTAACATCGAGGATAACGAGGAAAATTTGACTCGTTTTGCCGTGATCAGCCATGAATCGCCCCCGCGTAGCGGAAAAGATAAAACGGCGATCATGTTTCAACTTGAGCATCGACCCGGAACGCTCGCAGATGCGATGTCCATCTTCAAACGGAGCAAAGTGAATTTGAGTTGGATTGAGTCATTCCCGATTCCGGATTCCGGCGGCGATTATCTCTTTTTTATCGAGCTGCAGGGCCATCAGCAGGACGTAAAAGTAAAGCGGGCAATCGCTTCGCTCGGGAAAAAATCACTGCGACTCGACATCCTGGGATCCTATGCCGCCAGCGCACCCATTTCCTGATAAAAAGCCCAGCGCTGAGGATTTGCACGGGTCGAATTGATCACAGATGGCAGACGCGTCCTACCCCATAACGCAGAGTGACATGAAACAGTATATTTTTATCTGGTATTACCCGTGCGTTACTCATTTCAGGTCACCATAGGCGTCCCGTGATTATCATTCTCGGCTCTCAAGCAACGGACGCGCAGATCGATGATGTCATTCACCGTATCGAGTCGCTCGGGCTGCAAGCTCACCTCAGCAGGGGAACCTATCGTACGGTAATCGGTGTTATCGGAGACGAGCAAAAAATCGCAGCCGCCCCGTTCGAGGCCATTCCGGGGGTTGCACAGGTGGTTCCGGTACTCCCGTCGTTCAAGTTGGCAAGTTCCGAGGCCCATCCCTTACCGAGCATTATAAGGGTGGGAGATGCCAAGTTTGGCGGTGGTCACCTAGGCATGATCGCCGGCCCCTGCGCGGTGGAAAGCGCAGAGCAGATGGATGCCATCGGCAGAGCGGTCGCCGAAGCCGGGGCAAATGTGTTACGTGGTGGCGCGTTCAAACCGCGAACGAGTCCCTATGCGTTTCAAGGCCTTGCAGAGGAGGGTTTGAAAATTCTTGAGGACACGGGCAAGCGGCATGGCATGCCGGTGGTAACCGAGGTGCTTGATCCGCGGCATGTCGAAATGATTGATCGATACGCCGACATGTTTCAAATCGGCGCGCGAAACATGCAAAACTTTGTTCTACTAACTGAGGTAGGTCGAACACAAAAACCGGTGTTATTAAAACGTGGAATGAGCGCTACGTTGAAGGATCTTCTAATGTCGGCCGAGTATATTCTTTCGCAGGGCAATCCGAATGTGATTCTCTGTGAGCGGGGCGTAAAAGGGTTTGATACGGAAACTCGCAATTTATTCGATGTGGCCGCCGTCCCAACCCTGAAGACCATGTCGCACCTTCCCGTGATCGTGGACCCGAGCCACGCTACGGGTCGTCCCGACATCATCCCCAGTTGCGCTTTGGCGGGCGTTGCCGCCGGCGCGGATGGGGTCCATATAGAGGTGCACCATGCACCTGCAGAAGCACTATCCGATGGCCCCCAAGCGCTTCTTCCTTTGCAGTATGCCGCGTTGGCGAAACAGCTGCGAGAGCTTTCAAACCTGATGCAGCAAAATCCATCATAGAAAAATCTGACAAGTGAGCAGCATGCGAAAAACATTGATTGCGGGTAACTGGAAAATGAATCTCAATCGCGCGCAGGCCATTGCCCTCGCAACTGACCTGAAGGGCGAATTTTCCACCGAAAAAAAAGTAGATCTCGCCATCTGCCCCCCCTTCGTTTACCTCGACGCGGTTTCGACGGTTTTGAATGGCACGTCAATCTCGCTTGGCGCCCAGGATATGTACTTTGAAAAAGAAGGGGCGTTCACGGGTGAAATCAGTGGAGCGATGCTCGGGGACATGGGTTGCCATCACGTGATACTTGGCCACAGCGAAAGGCGTCATATCCTCGGAGAAACCGATCCGGTAATCAATAAAAAGGTACATGCCGCACTTGCCCTTGGGCTGAAACCAATTCTGTGCGTAGGTGAGCTGCTCGAGGAGCGTGAGGCTGGAAAAACTCAAGCGGTTGTAAGACGTCAGATGGAGGGTTCTCTCAAGGATGTTTCCGCAGCGCAAATGGAAGAAATTGTGATTGCCTACGAACCTGTCTGGGCGATTGGAACGGGAAAGGTGGCAACTTCGCAGCAAGCTCAGAGCGTCCATGCCGATCTTCGCATGATGATTGAAGCATGCTACAATCCGGCAGTAGCTGGCAAGGTGCGGATTCAGTACGGTGGCAGCGTCAAGCCTAGCAACGCAGGAGAACTGTTATCACTTCCTGATGTGGATGGGGCCCTGGTTGGTGGAGCAAGTTTGAAGGCGGAAGACTTTTTGGGAATCGTCGCTGCTGCCCCCGCAACGTAAGCGAATGGGCAAAGTGGATGTCAATGAAATTGATTGCCTCACGAAATACGGAACATAAGGAATGAAAGAGTTTTTTATCGTTATCACGCTTATTGGGTTTGCCCTTTTTTTAATCTTGTTAGTGCTCGTGCAACGCGGCCGTGGCGGTGGACTAGCAGGCGCGCTTGGGGGTGCTGGAGGACAGAGTGCCTTCGGAGCAAAAGCGGGTGATACATTTACAAAAATAACGATGTGGACTGCCTTTTTCTGGATTGTGTTCTGCGTGATTGCCGTTCGCTTGATGACCGGAAGCATAGAACCTGATTTCTCTTCCACGCTCGGTGGAGCGGCGAAAACCGAATCGGGACAATCGAGCAGCCTTACCGGACAGAAACAGGATCAGGATGCAGCGGCTACCGGGAGCACACCCTCGGACGCGCCCGGTGCGGAATCAAACGCGGCCACCACAGCACCGGCTTCGTCGACTTCGACAACATCGGCTCCGAAAACAGGGGAAACCGATCGTGAGGAAGCAACACCTGCGGTACCCGACTCCGGTGGCCAGTAGCCTCTACCCCTTGCTACCTCGGCAGTTCCGGACCCTTATCGCTTAACCCAAGCAGGGACAATCGCGTGCTCTTGAGTATGACCGGTTACGGCGAGGCGGAGGCAATCGGCACTTCATTATCAGTGCTTGCCGAGGTACGTGCAGTGAATAACCGCTACCTCAAAATCAATTTTCGCTCGAATGATCGGGTCGGAAAAGATGAAACTTGGGTCGAAAAAATTGTGCGACGGCATATCAAACGGGGCACCATTCACGTGCAATTGACGCTTGTTACAGAAGATCAGCGTAATGCATTTCAAATCAATACTGCAACGCTCAACGCCTATCGAGAAGCGTTACAGGATTTTCATCGCCAGCATCCCATGGATGGCCATCTTACCCTTGGATCACTTTTGAACCTTCCCGGGGTTGTGGAGGAGGCTACGCCAGAAGTTAACCGCGACGAGCTAGGACCGCTGGCAGAGCAGGCTCTTGAGACCGCAATGAGAAATTTGAATGATATGCGCTCAGTGGAGGGTCAGACGATGGGCAACGACATGCTCGAAAATATAAACACTATCAAGAGCCAACTCACACAAATTGAGCAACGCATCCCTCAAGTAATCAGCGCTTACACGGTGCGCCTTCGTGATCGAGTTACAAAAATTCTTGAATCGTTCGGCACCAGTATTGATGCAGGTGATGTGGCTCGTGAGGTGGCTCTGTTCGCGGAGCGAAGCGATATCTCGGAGGAGACGGTTCGTCTCCATAGTCATCTTCAACAATTCTGCGAAACGATGGATGCGACAGATTCCGCCGGGCGACGCTTGGAATTTGTATCTCAGGAAATGTTTCGCGAGACGAACACGATCGGCTCCAAGGCGAACGACACGGAAATTTCAAAGTTCGTCATTGAAATCAAAGCAGCGATCGAACGCATTCGGGAAATGGTGCAGAATCTTGAATAAATCATGATCGTTAGCTAGTGAACAAACAAAGTATGACAATCTCAGACGAATTAGAAAACGATCAGTCCGGCAAACTGGTGATAATTTCCGGGCCGTCAGGTGCCGGAAAATCGACCGTATTGGCGAGAGTATTTCGCAACAGCCAACTGCCGCTGAGGTGGAGCGTCTCGGCAACGACTCGCGCACCCAGGCCTGGAGAGATCGAAGGAGAAGACTATCACTATCTCTCATATGACACATTTCAGGAGAAACGCGCACGGGGTGATTTTATAGAATGCTTTGAGGTTTTCGGGGGTGGTGACTGGTACGGCACCCTTAAAAGCGAGGTCGCCCCTAGGCTCACGGGCGGGGATTGGGTAGTCTTAGAGATCGATGTCGAAGGCACTCGAGCGGTTTTGGACCATTATCCTGATGCAATTACGATCTTTGTCAGGCCTGGAAATCTCGAGCAACTTGGAGAACGCCTGAGGGCACGGGGTACGGAGACGGAGGCGCAGATTGAGCGGCGCCTTGAGGTCGCCCGTAAAGAGATGGAGTCAGTTTCCATTTATCGGCACGTGGTTGTAAATAACGAGATTGATACTGCGGTCGTTGATCTCTGTCGGATCCTTGACCGGTACGATTCGGACTCTGTTGATTCACCATAACGAAATAACGAGCCTTTCGAGGCCTTGGCAGCACACGTAAACTGCCACACTAAACATCCCCTTTATCTCATATTCCGGAGTTTGCTTTCTATGCTGGATGCACTGCGAGAGGAAGAAATCGTCAACAAGGTGGGTGGGCGATTCAAGCTTTCCACACTGATTCAGAAACGTCTGGTTGCGCTCAATGGGGGCAGTCGTCCCCTGGTCGATGTGAAGACTGGCGACAAGATGGAAATCGTGGTCCAGGAAATACTTCAGGATAAAATTTTTCTCGATGAGGCTTCCAATGTACGCATTGCCGAAGAGCAAGAGCCAGCTGGTGGCCCTCCAGAACTGGATCTAGAAAGTCTCTAGCGACTCTGTCCTGGTGACTCGCAGGTGGCATACCGATGCAAAACCGGGAAATTCTCATTGGCGTCACAGGCGGAATCGCCGCATACAAATCAGCATCACTTGTAAGCCAACTGGTCCAGGCCGAATCGTCAGTCACAGTGGTGATGACCCCTGCGGCAACCAAATTTGTGGGGCCCCAGACATTTGCCGCTCTCACTGGCAAGCCGGTTGCAACCCGCACGTTTGCCTCCCGTCATTATCCACTCGGTGCACATATCGAATTAGCCCAACGGGCGGAAGTGTTTTGCATCGCACCGGCGAGTGCGGATTGCCTCGCAAAACTGGCTGGTGGGTCGGCAGATGAACTGCTCAGCGCGGTGGCACTTTGCTGCACTTGTCCGATTTTGATTGCTCCGGCAATGAATGCGGCGATGTGGGAAAAACCAGCGGTGCAACGAAATCTTGCACAGTTAAAAAAAGATGGATTCCACTGCATCGATCCGCAGGAGGGCTGGCTGAGTTGTCGACAGGTGGGGACCGGTCGCATGGCGGAACCGGAAAAAATTTTTGCTGCTATTCAGAAGCAGCTCGGCTGATATGTAGCAGTTGAGATTCACGGTATGGCACGGATTTTGATCACTTCAGGCCCGACGCGGCAATATCTCGATCCGGTGCGGTATTTAACGAACGCATCGAGCGGTCGCATGGGAGCCTCGCTCGCTGCAGCAGCGGTTGCAAGGGGACATCAGGTGGTGATCGTCACTGGGCCGGTACAGATTACATACCCCGAATCGGCTGAAATCCACTCGGTCATTTCAACGGAGGAAATGCTTCAGAAATGTGTCGAGCTGTTCCCTCAATGTGATGGCATGATCGGTGTCGCTGCTCCATGCGATTATCGGCCCGAGAAAATTGCGCCGCATAAAATTGTAAAAACGGGAGATCCTTTGCAAATGCATCTGATCGAGACCGAGGATATCGTCGCTCGATTAGGAAAACACAAAGAGAATCGCTGGGTCGTTGGGTTTGCCCTGGAGACGGAGGATCCCAGGTTAAGAGCTTTGGTTAAACTAGAAAAGAAAAGCTGCGACCTGATGATTCTCAACGGCGTGAATGCGATGCACGCCCCCACTAATGCGGTGGAAGTATTAGAGCCGTCCGGAAAATCACTTGGATCCTTTCAGGGTTTAAAAGAATCGGTGGCGAGACAGATTTTTGGGCTCATTGAACAGCGGCTCATTCAAAAGGTTAGTCGCAAAACGGCATCGTCGCATCAACCGTTGTGATAGGCGTAAAACACTGTGAGAATATGACTTACGCGCAGCAAATATTTGCGACTTTCGCTCGGTGACCTCGTGTGGCCCGATCCTGGTTCGGTCGACAAATTCTTTATTCACCGGTTTTTTTGCCATCGTGCGAAATCTTTAACTACAGTGAATGTTAAGGTTTGAGCATTCGCCAACCTGCCACCCACCCCGACAATGCCAAGGGAGTCGACGACGATGTTGCGCAAGCTGCTTGATTTTTGGAAATCATATCTCCTCTTCCTGTTGACCGGATCGATTATTTGGGTCGTGAGCGGGACCCCACTGCTGGCTCAGGAAGATGAAATTCTTGATCGACTCTATGGTAATGGTGTTCACGCTTATAAGCGCGGTGACTATGTCGAGGCACACCGTTGGCTGTCCGAGGCGATTGACATTGGAAATAGGGACCCCCGTACACGCTATTTTCGTGGATTAGCGTACTTGCAAATGGGTCGACCCGAACAAGCTGCCAGCGACTTTGATCAGGCAGCAAAGCGGGAGGTCGGGGACGGCAATCTCACCAAACTCGTCGATCAATCGTTATTCACTGTACAGGGACCCGATCGCTATCGACTCGAGAGAGCACGGATTAACGCTCGGCGTGAGCGTCACTTACGTAACCAAAACATGCTTCGGGAGAGGAACGCAGTGCCGGAGCAGATACGACCGGGAACGCCACGAGCGGCCGAACCAGCAGAGGGAGCGATGAAGGATTTACCAACGCCAGAGAAAGCCAACGATGACGCGTTGCTTGAGACCGATCAGGAAAACGCGGAGGACCCAGCACCACCCGATGATGGTGACATTTTCACCACCGAACCGACCGAAGAGTCCGAAAAAGATCTTCCGATCGAAACACAGCCTCCCCAGGAAGATGATTCTGAGGATCCGTTTGACGATCTTTTTGACGAGTAGATTAGTTAGCTGGCACGGAGTGTGAGCAGGTAGTTTTTATGAGACGTCGTCAGGCGCGATGAATTCAAGCATGGCATTGCGACGTTTAAGGCTGCGCGTGGAAATTGCCCTCACGAAATGCACTGGCCATTGCTCGGGGCACCTCCGCCTCGGCTAAAACCACTTGAGCACGATTCTCCGCAATTAGGGCCTTCATCGCCTGTTCTTGGGCAACTGCCTCTGCCCGCCGTCGCTCTGCCGTTGCCTGTGCAACCCTCGTATCGGCCTCTGCCTGATCGGCTTGCAGACGCGCACCGATATTTTCTCCAACATCAATGTCGGCAATATCGATCGATACAATCTCGAACGCCGTTTGAGCGTCGAGTCCCCGAGCCAATACCGCCTTGGAAATTCGATCCGGATTTTCGAGCACATCCAAATGGCTATCGGCGGATCCGATGGAAGTGATAATGCCTTCACCCACCCGTGCGACCACCGTATCCTCTGTCGCCCCGCCGATCAATTGTGCCAGATTGGTTCTTACCGTTACCCGAGCGCGAATTCGCAGTTCAACCCCGTTGCGGGCAATTGCACTGAGCGTCGGTTTACGAGATTTCTGCGGGTCGGGGCAATCGATTACCTTAGGATACACGCTGGTCCGCACCGCATCCAATACATCACGCCCTGCCAAATCAATTGCTGCAGCACGATCGAAGTCAAGATCCATACCAGCGCGGTGAGCAGCGATTATCGCACTTATCACATTCGGCACATTACCACGTGCCAGATAGTGTGCTTCAAGCCGGTCAGTGCTGATACCCGATCGGGAATCGCCTGTTCCTAGGCCCGCCTGCACCGCCATAATTTTTGCCTCGACGATGACCCGCGGTGTAACCTGACGGAAAGTCATGCCGATTAAATTGACCATTTTTACATGAGCACCCGACATGTACGCGCGGAACCATAGTTTGCCGTAGAGCATCAGGACGATAATGCTCACCAGCGCGATAAGTGCCACGAGAGCAACGACCACAACCATGATCGCATTTTTTGATTCAGCTCCTTCAGCATCCGCGGCCAATAGCACCCACTGTTCTAGAACCATCGTTCTCCTCGTCCTGTGATCTGATCCAGATTTATAGGTTCAATGACCGAATTATACTGAATTTTATAGCGTGGCGGTACTATCTTGGTCGCCAAGAGGGCCGCGTATGCCAAAGTCCAGATGTTTTTTCCAACCCACCACGCGATTCTTTTTCCCTCGACCTTTTATTCAGGTGCACCGCATCGATATAATTAGGCCAGATGGCTAAGTTCTACCCACGGTAGATTTATGAGCATTCGAGCGATGTGTTACACACACCGGCTCACTAACTTGTGCATGATTGAGGAGACGCATTGATGCAAACGATGAAAAAAATCCAATTTGTATTCGCCCTATTTCTGGTGACCGGCCTCATCGCGGGAATGGTCGTCGCAGAAGAGATCAAAAGTGGTCTTCAAGAAGGTGACTACGTGCCAGCGTTCCATGTTACCAAGGCTGGCGGTGCCCAAGACGATGGTAAACCCGACGGCTGGACCGGTTGCTATCGCTGTTATCTGGGAAACAAACCGGTGGTCATGGTTTTCGCCCGCAGCACCGATGAGAACCTTGCAAAACTCGTGCAAGAAATTGATGAGACAGTCGCTGCAAATTCCGACAAAAAAATGGCCTCGTTCGTCAACATCATCGGCAAAGACGCTGACAAAGCCGCAAAATCAGCCAAGGCGTTTGCCAAAAAACATGAATTTAAAAACGTCGCCATCTGCGTAGCCAAAGACTTACCGAATGGACCAGAAGGATTTGCCATATCGCCTGATGCCGACGTGACTGTCATGACATATGTCAACGGCAAGGTTAAAGACAATCAATCTTTCGGCCAAGGAAAAGTGGACGGCAAAGGAATTGCTTCGGTTGTTGCCGGGACCAAGAAGATCCTCAATAACTAGGCGAGCAGTGCAACGACCGATGAAAGCGCGTAACTCTTTAAGCAGCCGGTCCGTCCAGTTGTCCAAAGATTGCCAACGCAGCAACAAAGACCGTCCCGTGCGATGCGGGGCGGTCTTTTATGCATTTGCATCTGTTGCACTTCTAGCAACGCTTCTTACAGCCACCGGTGGCTGTGGCTCCCGAGCAACCGATCAGGATACGGCCCGCGGTGTACGTAAATCGGGCCAGGTCGATCTGCAGCCAATGAACCTCTCGCAGTTTGGAAAATTTATCGCCAAGCATCGCGGTAAGATCGTCGTTGTAGACATCTGGGCGACTTACTGCCCGCCATGCATGCGAGACTTCCACCACCTGGTCGAGCTGAACCAGGAGGAGGATAGGCAGGGGGTCGTTTGCATGAGCCTGAATATAGATAATCAAGGGCTCGAATCTATCGACCGCCTAGTGCCCAGAGTCCTATCATTTCTTGAGCAACAAAAAGCAACCTTCGACAACATCTTGATGACCGACGATGCCGATCAAGTTTATCGCGCATTGAAACTGGCTGGCATTCCCGCCATTTTGGTCTACGACCAACAGGGTCAACTCGTCGAGACGGTCACTCCTCATAACGGAGAGTCACCGTACACTCGAGTGAAGCAGCTAATCCGTCAATTGGCTGGTTAAATTATGCGTTTCGCGTAGAACGATCGCCGATTGCAACCAGCCAGCGCTCACTGGATATCGATCAGCTCAACCAAAAAGTGCAAACGAGCGTTCGGCGGAATCGCTCCGCCCGCGCCGCGACTACCGTAGCCTAGTTTAGCGGGAATCTCTAATTCGATCATGCCGCCTTTGCTGACCAATTGCATGCCTTCGGTCCATCCGGGAATCACGCGGTTAAGCGGAAAACTGATCGGCTCACCCCGTTTGTAGGAGCTATCAAACTCTTTTCCATTATCCAGCCAACCGCGATAGTTGACCTTCACTGTGTCACTCGCTTGCGGTTTTTGACCATTTCCCTTGCGAAGAATCTTGTACTTTAGGCCTGAGGGAGTAGCGGTAAATTCTTTCGGTGCATCAGCATCGGCCGGTCCCGGTTCGGCCGCTTGTAAATCTCCCACAAACAGACTTCCCAATATGACTGTGCTCATAAACGCCGGCAGGACTGCCGTATGAAAATAAGAAGCGAGCATCCGCACCACCACCTTCCTTTGAAATTGCGTGCCAAGAATGTGCCGGTCACTAAAGCGCCAAATACCACAACTAAAGTGACCGAGTACAGTGGTGGCAGCGTAACACAGCTTTGACCATTAGGCCAGGAGCGTGCTTTGTGGCAGCGTGATGACAGCGTGAAATCTGCGAGAGCTGTTGGGGTCTTACACTATTTTTCCGGCTTCTTGGTGAAAATGCCGTTTGGCCCCTGCAATTTGACCGGCTTAAATTTGGCCTGCTCTACCGCCTCCCACAGTGCGCGTGGCGAGAGTTGCGTTCCTTCCTGAGGCGTCACGACCGCATAGTCTTTTGGCACGTTCGCCTGAACTTTTACAACGCCACTTACATTGTAGAGTTTTCTGGCAATTTTTTTTGCGCAATTACTGCAGTGCATATCTTCGACAAAAATCCACGTGTAGGGGGCATCCGCAGCCTCAACAGTCAAAGCAGAAAAACTCAACGCGGCAAAGAGAAGCAGAGCCAATACGCGAACTGGAAAAAACATTACTAAAACCTTTCTACAGAATCTGTCAAAAATGTTCTGGACTCGACTCGGCTCCTAGCTCACCGTCGGACATAAAGCCCGTCGGCCGCGACGACCAGGCAACCTAGATCGTTGACTTTGACTTTGCCCCTTACAACAACCATCTGGCGATCAGAGACCGAAAACAGCTGACGAGCATCAATCGGCACCACTGTGCCGTCAGTCGCCAGGAATTCGACTGCTGCCAACCCCTCCTTTAACTTGTTGATTTTTTGCCGCTGGCAAAATTTACAACCTGGATCATCGCAGATGTGCTCAGTGCCGGTCTCTGAAAATTCAGAAACCGTGATCGGATCGGCAAGGATAAAAGCTGCCTTACCGGGCGACCAGGGATTGGCAACTCCGCCAATTTGACCGACCAAAACCACGTCGTGCGGCTTGACATATTCTTCCTGTACGTCGAGTACGCCTTGGACTCCAACCGGTTCCTGATCGAGCAAGAACTTTTCCCTCGCCTCAGCCAGAGCGGCCGGATCATAGGACGGCACGGCTTGCTGCTTTGTGCAACCAGAGTTCAACAACATCACTGCGACAAGGGCGATTGAAAACGAAATTGATTTTTGCATCCGAAAGTCCGCTTCGAAAGGTGAAAGAATCCTTGCTTACTTCGGTAATCTGCTCGCTGCGGTTTACAAAAATAGTGTTGCCCTCCGGCCGCTTGCAACTCTAGAAATGATAGCATTTTGCTGTGGCCCCTGGGCGGGGCGAAAAGATGGGTGTTTTCGCCTATAATTTGCGTATAGATGAAGTGACATGCAATTCGGACGCCTGAAGTTACTCGGAAAGACTTACTGTACACTGCGAGTCACCCATCCGTTGACGGCCTTTGACCATTGTTGAGAGAAAGGAATCGTATGCTCGTTCGCGTAACCGCTTTTTCATTTTTGATCCTCTGGGTCTCGAGTTCATGTCCGGCGGGCGATGACGCCGATTTCCGCTCTCTATTCAATGGTCGTGACCTGACCGGCTGGAGCGGGAACGAAAAATTTTGGAGCGTCGAGGATGGTGCCATCACGGGACGTACAACCGCTGAAACCCCGACCAAGAGCAACACCTTCCTAATTTGGACGCAGGGCGAGGTCGACGACTTCGTCCTCAAGCTAAAATACAGGATCGCGGATGGGAACTCGGGAATTCAATATCGGTCGGCTGACTTGGGCAACCACGTCGTCTCGGGCCATCAGGCCGATTTCGAAGCCGGTGACACCTGGTCCGGTGCCCACTATGAAGAACGTGGGCGCGGCACCCTTGCGCGACGGGGCCTTAAAACTCGGGTTGGAGAGGATGGAAAATCGGTTCCGATCGGCACTTTTGGCGACACCGCAGAGCTACAGCGAGCCATCGATAAAAAAGGTTGGAATGAATATGAAATCATTGCCTCAGGCAATCGCATGACCCACAAAATAAACGGGGTCATCATGTCTGAAATTATCGACGATTATGGGCGCAAGAATGGAATCTTAGCATTGCAGCTCCACCAGGGTCCTCCGATGGAGGTGCAGTTCAAAGATATTCGCCTTAAGCGGCTTCCGCTGGCCGGAAAGAAAAAGGCGGTTTTTATCGCGGGAACTGATTCACATTCTCGGGGCACACACGAGCACAACGCCGGTTGTACTTTGTTGGCAGCGGCCCTTAACGAAAACATGCCTGGAATGCAGGCGGTCGTGTATCGTGACGGTTGGCCTGAAGATCCATCGGCACTGGATAACGCCGATACGATCATACTTTATGCCGATGGCGGGCCCCGCCATCCGGTGATCCCCCATCTTGAGCAAGTAGATGCCCTTCACAAAAAGGGCGTGGGTATTGTTTGCATGCACTACGGCGTCGAGGTGCCGAAGGGCGAAGCAGGCGATCGATTTCTAGATTGGACGGGAGGACACTTTGAGACGCACTGGTCGGTAAACCCGGTGTGGACTGCAGATTTTAAATCCCTTCCAGAGCATCCGATCACCCGGGGCGTGCCTCCCTTTGGCATCCGAGACGAATTTTATTACCACATGCGCTTTCGCGATGATCTGGACGGGATCACTCCGATCCTCAGTGATCTGCCTCCAACCGAGACGCTCGACCGCGGTGGGGACGGGCCGCACACTGGCAACCCGCACGTGCGAGCGGCAATTGCTCGTGGGGAAAAGCAACACATCGCGTGGGCCTCGGAACAGGCGGGGCGCGGACGGGGCTTCGGATACACTGGCGGACACTTTCACCAGAATTGGGGCGACGAAAACGTCCGAAAACTGATCCTCAACGCAATCACCTGGACCGCGGGAGCAGAGGTCCCGACTGATGGGGTCTCGTCTGACTCACTCAGCGAGGAAGACCTCCGCGGCCTGCTTCCCAAACCGGCCGAACCGGAAGTAGATCAGGGTGCCCAAGCGGTGCCCCGATCCAAAAAACCACCCCCAGAGACGGAGGGCCTCGACGTGCATCCTGATCTGGATGTTGCGCTCTTCGCCTCAAGTCCTTTGCTTGCAAGTCCTGCGAATATCGACATTGATCATAGAGGCAGGGTTTGGGTTTGCGAGGTGATGAACTATCGCGGCAAACGAAAAAGTCGCGAAGCGGGTGATCGAATCTTGATTCTTGAAGACACGGACCACGACGGAGAGGCCGATCTACAAAAAGTCTTTTATCAGGGAACCGATATTAATTCCCCGCACGGAGTTTGCGTTCTGGATAACCGCGTTGTCGTCTCGGCCGGTGAAAATGTTTTCGTCCTCACCGACACCGACCGAGACGATAAGGCGGATCAAAAGGAAGTGCTTTTCACCGGTATCGGCGGTTGGCAACACGATCACGGGATCCACGCTTTTTATTTCGGACCTGACGGTCGGCTTTACTTCAATTTCGGTAACGCCGGCATGCAACTCAAAGATCCAACCGGGAACGTCTGCATCGATCAGGCAGGAAATCGCGTAGTCGATCAACGCAAGCCCTATCAACAGGGCATGGTCTTCCGCTGCAATCTCGATGGCTCTCGGCTAGAAACCCTCGGCTGGAATTTCCGCAACAATTGGATGGTGGTTCCCGATAGCTTCGGCACACTCTGGCAATCGGACAATGATGATGACGGTAATTATGGTGTCAGGATCAATTATGTGATGGAATTTGGCAACTACGGTTATCGTGAAGAGAAGACAGGCGCTGGTTGGCACATTGTGCGGACAAATCGGAGTGAGAATCCGCAAAGAAAACACTGGCATCAAAATGACCCGGGCGTGGTGCCGAACTTACTCCACACCGGCGCGGGTTCACCAACGGGAATCACGGTTTACGAGGGGCGGCTACTGCCATCGATTTTTCAGGATCAGATGATTCACTGCGATGCCGGTCCACGCGTCGTGCGGGCCTATCCGGTCAAATCGAGCGGCGCCGGTTACGAGGCTGATATTGTCGATCTGATCCGCGGTGAGCGTGATCCAGCCTTTCGACCGTCTGACGTGGCGGTGGCCCCCGATGGTTCACTGTTAGTGGCCGATTGGCAGGATCCGGGTGTCGGTGGACATCAGGCCGCCGATTTGAATAGCGGACGCATTTTCCGCATCGTGCCTCGGAGAAAAACAGCTCAAACAGAAAGCGGATATTCAGTGCCTGTCTTCGATTTCAGCACACCGGAGGGTGCGGTCGAAGCGCTTAAAAATCCGAATAATGCAGTGCGATTTATGGCCTACCAACGGCTTGTAGAATTCGGTAAGGCCGCCGCTCCTGCATTGAAAATGCTGTGGCAGGATGAAAATCAGAGGTTCCGAGCGCGGGCACTTTGGCTCCTGACCACTATTCCGCAGATCGGTGAGCAAGCGCTCGCCGAAGCACTGAATGATGAAAATCCCGAAATCCGTGCCACTGCGATTCGGACAGCACGCCGTGATCAGAGAGATGTGCTGCCGATCATCCGGGATCGACTTGGGGATCCTAGTCCCCAGGTTCGTCGGGAGTGCCTACTGGCTTTACGACACCATCCTGATCCGGCGGCAGCGGATCTATGGGCCTCACTGGCTCTGAGGCACGATGGAAAGGATCGGTGGTATCTAGAGGCCCTCGGCATTGCCGCGGACGGGCAGTGGAATCGGTGCTTTGATGCTTGGCTGGAAAAAGTGGGAGACGATTGGCGTTTACCTGCCGGTAGAGACATCATCTGGCGAAGCCGCGCGGCAGCAGCATTGCCGCTGTTGGCCGAGTTGATCAAAACAACAGGGCCGGAGGAACATCCACGGTATTTTCGCGCATTCGATTTTCACACGGAAAACCCCGAATTGAAAAAGCAGGCTTTGCAAAGTCTGCTGCAATAATGATTATTCCTTCGGCAATGCGGCTGCAGCGTATTTTGAAGCGACATTTAAGATCAGTTTGCGCTTTTTTGATGCTTTTGATTAGCGGTTCGCTTATGAGTGCGGAACGACCGGATGCACGAGTTTCACTCGCGGATCGCTCGGTCGCTGAAACCCTCCTTCGATTGCCGGACTTCAATCTCCGAGGCCGGCCCGATCTCATAGAAAAACTCGATCGTTATCTGCGTGCGAATCAGGGAACGACCCGCTATTTTCAACTTGTCCGGCAGTTCAAGTTGAAGGATCGGAGCAACGAACTGCTGGCGATCGTGCTTTCCAGACCCGGGACCACTCCGGGAACGTGGGCCGCCGAAACGCTGGTGCAATTCGACAAACGCGAATTGCTTGAGCAGACAACGCGACATGCTGATACCGATAGAGCTGTTGCAGCTGTTCGTGGGCTGGCAAGTGTCGGCGATGCCGACACGCAAGCTTATTTTGTAGAGACGCTTAAAAAGGGCGTCTTACCGGTAGAAACGTTAAATGCAATCGCGACTGCCCTTTCTGATCAGCCCGAGGGCGAACAGTTTCTTGCCGAATGGGTCGCTTCAGGAAATCTTCCGCCGCAACTCGCGTTTACGGTCGGCAACCTGTTACATAGTTCAGAAATTGCGGCGCACCGCAAAATTGCCACGCGACACCTTCCTCGTCCGAAAACTTCAGGTGGGAATCCGCTGCCGCCATTGAAAGACCTTGTCGGCCGAAGTGGCGATCCTGAGCACGGCCGGACCCTTTTTTTTTCCAAGGCACAGTGCGCTGGATGCCACCAGGTGGATCGGGAGGGAAAACAGATTGGTCCCGACCTTACAGAGATTGGCAGCAAACTCTCGAAGGAAGTGCTTTACACGTCGATCCTCGATCCGAGCGCGGCAATCAGCCACAATTATGAAAATCATGAGGTGGTAACGGTCGATGGAAAAATTGAGAAGGGAATTCTTCTCAGTCGCGATACGACCGGGACAACGCTCAAGGATGCCGAGGGCATTGTCCGTTCATTTTCACACGCCGAGATAGAGAGTTTTCGCAAACTACCGCTCTCACTCATGCCGGATGGAATTGAAAAAAAATTGACCGTGAGAGAGCTGATTGATCTGGTCCAGTTTCTTGCAAGCTTAAAAAATAGTCGTTAGGTCGCGTGGCCTCCAGGGCTTGCCATAAGTGAGCATAGGGATAATCTGGCAACGTACCGCGGCGGGGCTTAAAATAGCGATTATTGGTGAGGATCAATTCCGCCACACAATCCACGAGACACACCATGCAAGTTGTTCGATACGCATTGATTGGCCTGCTGCTGATCACAGCGGACGTTGTCGCGGTAGAAAAAGAAGCACTTCAGTCGCGTGTACGCACCCTAACCCGGCAGTTGTCGGCGGATCGCCTGACAAAACGTGATCAGGCTGAACAGCAGTTACTTGAACTTGGTCCGGCAATAATCCCGCTGCTTCCGCATGGTGAAACGCAGCTACCGGTTGAGGCCACGCGGCGACTACGCCGCATTCAACGCCAATTGGAGGCACAAAAAGCGGGGCTGAGTGTCGCGGGGAGTCGCGTTAGCATGCAGGCATCGGCACAGCCGCTCTCAGACCTGATCAAGCAACTAGAATTGATTTCGGGAAATCGGATCGTAGACTATCGCGCAGTGCGGGGACAATTAAAAACTGAAATCCCGGTGAGTGTCGACTTCAAAGACCTGAATTTCTGGGAAGCTATCGATCGTATTCTGCGAAAATCGCAGATGCAAATCTATCCTTACGCCGTCGATTCAGATGGCCGACCGCTTCGGGGGATTGCATTCATCGCACGGGATTTGACGCGACGAGCCATCGCAGGGCCCGTTGATTATCACGATGGGTTTCGATTCGAAGCGACACAAATCGCTTCGGAACGCAACTATCGCGACGTCGACGCCAACGGACTGACGATTCACGTGGAAACATTATGGGAACCGCGACTGAACCCGATTCAGTTGGTATTACTCCGCAACACGGTCACCGCTACCGACGAAAATGGACAAGCACTGGCTCGCAAAGGCAATGGCCAGAGTGAGATCGCAGTCGACCGTACCGCGCCAATTTTTGTGCTACCCTTCCGCCTACCTGAGAGCAACATTCAATCGATCGCAACTTTGAGCGGCGAATTGGAGTGTTTGTTGCCAAGCACGCGGGAAACATTTCGTTTTGAAAATTTGGGGCAAAAACAAGTGCTGCAAAAAAAGAATGGGGGTGCAACGGTCACGTTACAGAGCATTCGTCCCGGCAAAGATGATTGGGTGATCGAGATTAGTGTAACGATTGCAAATGCCGAGAAGGCGCTAGAGTCTCATCGAACAGATTGGATGCAACGCAATGCTGTCTATCTTGAAAACGAAGCGGGTAATGCAATTTCGCCCATCCGCATCGAGCAGACAGCCGAGGGTGCAAAATCCTTTGGATTTGCCTTTCATTTTAAGCCCACCGAACCGATGGCTGCCTATCAATTCGTCTACGCCGTTCCCACCGCATTCACCACGCGGCGGATCCCTTTCCGGCTTAAGGGACTCAAGTTGCCTTGACCGCTTCTCGGCGGTGCTGCACTGAGGTATCCTTGAGTGAGCATCCCCGATTTGTTCGGGGAGAGTCGGGCTCACGGAATTATTAGACGTCGTATCGAAGGACAGATACATGGCTGACTTTCATCAACAGGGGCCGATTACCACGCTTCACGATCTTGGCTCGATCGGGCAGGACCATTTGGAAGCGATGCTTCGGGAGGCGACACTTGATTATCGCTTGGGACTGATTCTTCCAGTTACCGCAGCGGACATGCGGGCAGCCCCCTTTAAAAAGATTGTTCGCGAGTTGCAAGGTGCCGATTACATAGAGCATGTGATCGTCGTTTTGGGGATCGCTCCCGAAGTCGCCGATTACCGAGAGGCCAAAGAAAAATTGCTGCCGTTGGGTGCAAAGGCGGAAGTACTATGGACTGATGGAGAGAGACTCCAGAATCTTTACGAGGAATTGATTGCCACCGGATTCAACCTTGCCGTTCCAGGCAAAGGCAGAAGTGTGTGGACGGCATTCGGCTATCTGATGGCAGATCCGTCACTGAAAGCGTACATGTTACACGACTGCGACATTGTGACTTACAACCGGGAACTACTTGCCCGTTTGTGCCTACCGATGGCCCACCGAAGTCTTGACTTTGAGTTTTGCAAAGCGTTCTATGCCCGCCGTACTGAACAGTTGCATGGCCGCACGGTGCGTTTGCTCGTTTGGCCGTTGCTCCGCAGTTTGATCACGATTTTGGGTCCCGACCCATTTCTAACTTATCTTTCTAGCTTTCGTTATCCGCTCTCCGGTGAATTCGCCGTTTCGGCGGGCCTTGCAAGATCCAATCGAATCCCGAGCGATTGGGGACTTGAAGTCGGCACGCTGGCCGAGGTGTTCCGCAACACTTCAACTAAACGGGTGTGCCAAGTCGATATCACCTCCGATTATGAACACAAACATCAAGATCTTTCACTCGACGATCCGTCAAAAGGTCTCATGCGAATGGCAGCCGATATCTTGACCTCGATGTTCCGCACGCTTGCCAGTCGCGGGACCGTTCTCTCGGAGGGTCACTTTGTCACGCTCCGATCGGCTTTCCTGCGTGCTGCCCAAGATGCAATTCGACAATATCACGCTGATGCATTGATGAATGGATTGCAATTTGATCGCCACGCCGAAGAGATTGCCGTTGAGGGCTTTGCCGATCAAATCATGACGTCGGGCACAGCGTTCGTAGAAGATCCCGCTGGAGGTGAGTCGATTCCAAATTGGACGCGTGTGCTTGCGGCATTTCCTGATTTTCCTGAACGACTCCGAGAAGCTGTGGCGGCCGATTCTCAACAATGGAGCACGGCATCGGTCGGGGAAAAAATTTAGCCCTTTTTTCTGGCTCACTTTCGCTGCTGGCTGCGATATACGCGGCGGTTCGCCGAGGGCGTAGACTTGCGACAAAGTTCGCCTAGACAGAGGTCTGCTCACGCGTATGATAATGGACCAAAGAAGCGTGGAACCCCAAACGGTACGACCTGCTTCCTCCCGGAAATCCAAACATCAATAAGCAACAAAATCAACAATCAAAAAGGTTTGACACATGCCTCGCGGAAAAACCTACGACGACGCTGCGGCTGCTATCGGTAATACGCCGATGATTCGTATCAACCATCTGTTACCCGAAACGTCAGCAACCGTATTTGCGAAGTGTGAATTTTTTCAACCACTTAACAGCGTTAAGGATCGCATCGGAGTAGCAATGGTCGAGGCAGCCGAACGCGATGGTTTGATTGGCCCGGATACCCATATCATTGAACCAACGAGCGGTAATACTGGCATTGCGTTGGCTTTTGTGTGCGCTGCTAAGGGCTATCCGCTCACCTTGGTGATGCCGGAATCGATGTCGGTGGAACGGCGGACACTGCTGAGAGCATTGGGGGCAAATTTGGTGCTGACTCCAGCGGCGGTCGGCATGCCGGGGGCGATGCAGAAAGCCGAGGAGCTTGTGGGCCAGGAGGGCAACGGTTGGATGCCGCAACAATTCAGCAACCCGGCAAATCCGGCGATCCACGAAACGACGACCGGACCTGAAATCTGGGAGGATTCTGGCGGACAAATCGATGCGATTGTTGCCGGTGTGGGTACCGGCGGGACGATCACCGGGACCTCACGTTACCTCAAAAGTAAAAACCCGGAATTCAAGGCGATCGCCGTGGAGCCCAAGACCTCACCTGTTATCAGTGGCGGGCAACCTGGAAAGCATCGAATTCAAGGTATCGGGGCCGGGTTCATCCCCGACAATCTGGATACTTCGCTGGTTGACGATGTCGTCACGGTCGATGATGAAGACGCGTTTGCCTGGGCGCAGCGACTCGCAAAAGAAGAGGGCATCATGGGCGGAATCAGCAGCGGTGCCAACATGTGTGCTGCAGCACAAGTTGCAGCGAGACCCGAATTTGCTGGCAAGCGAATCGTAACGATTATGTGCAGCCTTGGCGAGCGATATCTCTCTACACCCTTATTTGAGGGACTGAACTGAGCACCGCGGTCGGGATCGACCCGTAATCTCGAGTTAAATTGCATTTATTGCAGCACGCGGTTGAGTCTTTCTGACCAACCTGCTGCAATTGCCCCCGGCACGGTATTCTGGAATGGCCCCAAAACCGACGGGTGAATAACAATGTCTCTGTTTGACGCAGCCGAAAACCGCAATCGAGAACGAGTGGCGCCACTGGCAGCGCGGATGCGACCGCGAAATCTTCAAGAATTCGTCGGGCAGTCCCATTTTCTGAGTGAGGGCAAGCTGCTGTGGAGATTGCTTAAGAGCGACCGAATGGGTTCGGTCTTGTTCTACGGACCCCCTGGCAGCGGGAAAACCACATTGGCACACCTGCTGGCGGCAGAAACCCGAAGCGCGTTCCGTCAACTCAGCGCAGTGGCATCCGGCGTGAAAGAAATGCGTATTTTACTTGGCGAGGCCGAGGATCGGGTGGCCACAACCGGCAATCGTACGCTTCTTTTTGTTGATGAAATCCACAGGTTCAATCGATCCCAGCAGGACGTGCTTTTGCCGGATGTGGAAAATGGCACGGTTATCCTTGTCGGCGCGACGACACAGAATCCTTTTTTTTCTATTAACAGCGCATTGATCAGCCGCAGTCGTGTATTTGAGTTCCACCCTCTCGGCAATCAAGAAATTAAACAGCTGCTGCAGTCAGCTATCGATGATGAAGCACGTGGATTCGGACAAAGGAAAATCAACCTGCATGCTGATGCCATGGACTTTCTTGCTGAGGCTAGCGACGGCGATGCACGCCGCGCGCTTGGTGCGTTGGAAATTGGCGTTTTATCGTCGGAAGATGAGTCGCTGGAATTCACCCGAGAATTGGCCGAAGAATCAGTTCAACGGAAAGCAATTGAATATGACCCCACAGGCGACACTCATTACGATTCGATTAGCGCACTGATTAAGAGTATCAGAGGGAGCGATCCAGATGCCGGACTCTATTGGCTGGCACGCATGCTTGAAGGTGGGGAGGAAGTACGTTTTTTAACCCGTCGTCTGGTAATCCTCGCAAGTGAGGATATTGGCAATGCCGATCCGCAGGCGCTTTCACTAGCGGTTGCCACTATGCAGGCCTGTGAATTCGTCGGTTTACCAGAGTGCCAGCTTAATCTAGCACAATGCGTGACCTATCTGGCATGCGCTCCTAAAAGTAACGCCTCCACGGTAGCCATCGGTGAGGCAAGGACGGACATCCGGCAGGGGCGAATTTTACCGGTGCCGATGCACCTCCAGGACAAGCATTATCAGGGCGCAAAAGAGCTTGGGCATGGCCAAGGGTATCAGTACGCGCACGATTGTGAGCAAGGAATCGCTGCACAAGACTACCTGGGTGTTGATCGTGAGTACTACCGGCCAGTGGATCGTGGGTTTGAAAGCGAGCTTGCAGCGAGACTGCTCAACATCCGGAAGATTTTGCGTGCAAACCGTGCGGAAACCTAATTGGAGTGAGATGGTCCGCAGATCATGGCTCGGACGAATCACCAACAATTGTTAACAGGTTTTCCACGAAACATTTCGACGACTGCGAGATACACGATCGGCATGACGCGATGGCCGTGAGACGACTGGTAACCCAGTACCCGCGCGTGGTACGCTCTTGCTTATGGAAAGTCGCAACCCCTCTGCCCTATCTGACCTGGTGACGGTAGCCGATCGTCGGCATGTGCTGATCGGTAAATTTGCCGGTTTGAGCAAGCGTGCAGCGCAGCAGATGATTCGCGAGCAAGGCGGAAAAATCACTGAAAAGATTGATTTGTCGGCTCAAGTGATTGTGCAGGGAGAGGCCGAAATTCCCAAATCAGATCAGCTTCCATCCGATGTCGCAAAAAATGAATCCTTGGTTCAGGCGATTCGTAATGGTGACATAGAAGTCATCGATGAGACCGAACTTTGGCGGAGGCTCGGGCTGGTAGCCGGCGAACACGATGCAGACATTCGCAATCTCTACACACCTGCGATGCTAGCCGAGTTACTTCAGGTACCGACTGCCACTGTGCGGCGATGGCATCGTCGAGGGCTCATTCAACCCCGGACCGAAATACGGCGTTTAGCCTATTTTGATTTTCAGGAAGTTGTCAACGCACGAACTTTGGTCTCATTGCTTGCCGAAGGTATAACTCCCACGCAACTCGAACGTAAACTCGCTGATTTGGAAAAAATAAGCCCGGGAGTCAAACGGCATATTGCACAACTTACAGTGATTGTTGAGGGCAAGGATATTCTGTTGCGCGAGGGCGAGGGATTGCTTGATGCCGTGGGTCAGTTCCGTTTCGATTTCGATGCGGTCACTGCGAACAAGATGGACAGCGATTCGGAGCAATCGCTTCCATTTGAAACTGGGGTGGAGGCGTTGGAGAAAAGCGCAGCCGAAATGACGCCCGTCGAGTTGCTGGAGGCAGCCGCAAGTCTGGAAGATGACAACCGTCTGTCCGAGGCATGTCTTGTTTACCGGACGACATTGGCCGCCTACGGTCCGGACGCGGAAATTCATTTCCGTCTTGCCGAGTTACTCTATCGCATGGATACACCAGAAGCCGCTCGCGAGAGGTATTATGCGGCTATCGAAATGGATGAGGATTTTGTCGAAGCACGCGCGAATCTTGGCTGCGTGCTTTACGAATTGGGAGATACGGAGCTTGCCCTGGCAGCTTGGAATGGTGCTCTGGCATTTCATCCCGATTATGCGGATGTGCATCTTCACCTTGCCCGCTCGCTTGACGAGCAAAACCACCAGCTTGAGGCCGAGACGCATTGGCGACGATTTCTTGATCTTGCCCCTGAGAGTCCTTGGGCGCAGCAAGCGCGGCTGCGACTGGCGGAAGAGAAAAATTGATTCCGTCGCGGTTTTCGTCAGGCAACCACCGCTACCAATCTTTGGGTTGGCGGGCATAAGCCAGGTCGAAAAATTGCTATAACCAGTCTTTTTTACTTTCCAACAGCGATCCGCTCAAATTCCGTGACGATCTAATCGCGATCGGCTACTCAGAAAGGGGTATCGGTCGAGAGCCGCGATGATCATACTCTTCTACTAACGATCCTTTTCAAGCCATCGGGCCACAGGAAGGCCGCTGAATCAACATGCAGGAAATTTTATTCCATTACAAAAAGATACATCCTATGAACTGGGTGTATCTCTCGTCGCTTCTGACGATCTGCGTCTACTTTAAGTTCAGTCGCTTCTGGAGTGTGCGTAATCTGGACTTAGTGGGTTTGCTCCTTTTCGCGCCTGGCCTGGTACTGGTGGCATACGGAAAATCCTCACCACTCCCCTCCGATGCCCAAGTCGCGATTGGTCAGTTAGGTTTTGTTTGGCTTTTTACAATTGGTGCATTGTTTCTGATCCGCATGCTGATGGATTCTCTGATGGTTCGACGTCCCCTTCTGGAGCCGAATCTCTCAGTCGGAGGAATGACTTTTTTGGGTGCTGCCCTACTGATTTTTTTGATGGCAAATATTGCCAATAGCGATCCGAAAGAACTTGAACCTTTGCCGTCGGAAATTGCCGCCATTGCTGATTCGGTTAAAGCACAAGAAAGTTCGATCGAATCTGCACCAGATGCAGCATCGGCGGGGGAAACTCGACCACAATCAGGCCTTCAACGCTTTGGGCCGCGGAACCCGATGCTCGCGATCCTTCCGGAGATTTCAACCCAGACTTTTTTCCCGGGCGATGCTATTCCATCGCCTGACGTGGGCCGCGGGGTGTATGATCCGCGGCGCATTGCGGCGGCAAAATCCATTGCAATTCTGTCGCACCTAGCTGTAATTATCGGCATGGTGCTGATTGGCTATCGTCATTTCGAAAATATTAAAACCGGTATCGGGGCAGCAGTGCTGTATCTGTTGCTCCCTTACACGGCGGAAATGACCGGCCGCGTAGCACACGTATTGCCCGCTGCACTTCTAGTCTGGGCGGTGGTTACGTATCGACGTCCTATATTATCCGGATTCTTTTTGGGATTGGCGATCGGGGTAATTTATTATCCGCTCTTTCTGCTCCCGCTTTGGATAAGTTTCTATTGGAGACGTGGTGTGCTCCGATTTTGCGGAGGTGTCTTCTTTGCCTTGGCATTATCAATAGGAATTTTAGCCATCTACTCGTCTAACGATGCGTTTCTAGCCGATGTTCAGCAGATGCTTGGTATTGCCACGCCAAAACTGACCAACCTCGAAGGATTCTGGCAACATGTTGATGCAGTTTATCGACTACCGGTAATTGCAACCTTTGTCGCGCTCGGAGGTAGTTTTGCGATCTGGCCGCCGCAAAAAAATCTCGGCACCCTAATGAGTTGTTCCGCTGCCATGATGCTTGGCTGCCAATTTTGGAACGCGCACGGTGGCGGCCTTTACATGGCCTGGTATTTACCGCTTCTGCTGTTGACAATCTTTCGACCGAACCTGGAAGACCGAGTCGCTGCTAGTCTGCTCACGACCGGCACTTTGAAACGGGCCGTTTAGCGTCCATATGGAAATAAGGACGCATGAAAATATCTCTGCTCGGAGATGACCGGGGCTTTCCCAGGCAGATTAATCTTCATCGCGCCGCGAATTAATCCGCGGTGCTGGCGGCTTCTGGCTCTCATACCACCTATTCCATGCCGCCATGTCGTAATCAAAATCTTTGCCGGTAATAGAACGCAATGCGCCGAGCACTTCCTTGTTGCGCATATTTTGCGCGACAATCTTAGGTCCGCCACCAGTCACAAAACCAGTCCCTTTACCACCAACTGCACCGCCAAAGGATGTGGAAACCGCGCCGGGATTTTCCTTACCAATCTTAAACTTATGCTGAGTGACTAAAGATTGAATTAGAGGGCGAACTACTGTTGAATCACCTACAAAACTCAAACCTCTACCTGCACGATTGACCGCAAGGTTGTCCTTGCTCCGCAGCGCGGTTACGTAAACCGCGGTCGCCCCTGCTGGCTTGTGTCGCTCCAGTAGTTCCAGGCAAAAGAACGTGATATCGTCATCGGATTCGACCATCGTGCGGGTCACGATTGCTTCAAACGCGGCCGGTGTTCCCACCTGCGTTAAGGCACGCGCGAGAATTTCAACGTTTTCCATCCGTTTTGCTTTCGCAAAAAAATGAATTAGTGCTGGTGTCGCACGTGGATCCGTGATGTCAAGCAAGTGCTCACGGCCGCTTACGCGTTTATTTCCAGTTAACCACTTACTATATCGTTTAACTTTCTCATACCACTGACGCTCTGCTTGCTTCAGTTGCTTCTGCTTTTCCCGAAGTTGCTTCTCTTGGGGCAGTACCCATCGCCCTGCGTCTCGAACGTAACCGCGGGAAATCATACGCTCCTCCTTCGTCATCCACTTGCCGTCGACAAAGTCATAACCGAGTTGCTTACGTGCTTCCGCGTGATCCGGGTCGATCTGTAGGATTTGTTGAAGGTGGTTTTTCCGTTCCTGCTTGAGACGATTTTTCTGGCACCATTCGGCAAGTTTTAAGTGTCCCTCCACCGAGTCCGTAGCGACAACGCGTCTTTTTGTGTATGCAATTTCTAGCGGATCCTGCGGCAGTACTGTCAGCACGTGAGACGCAGCAAGCGCAATCTGCCCCCCCTGGTAAGGACGGATTACAAACGCATCACTCTCGGTCCGATCGGTATTGACCAACTCGCCGAAAACTACTCCGCCATTAGCCAACTGAAAGATTGCCGCCTCAAGATTGCTAGGCTGGCGGTTGGGACTGAATACCGCAAACATGAAGAATAAAGTTGCAATTGCAGTCTGATGTCGCCGAAGAACGGGCTGGAAATCCATGCGAATCTATCTTTCTATGCTACGGCCTACCGCAATTTTGCTTGCCCACCTTTGCGACCATCGATCGCAACGATATGTGCCGCTCCCTCCATTATACCCCCTTTTTTTTTACCTTGGCCACTTTGGCCGTGATTCCTATATTTTTGTCAGCGGTTTTGTGAAAATAAGATGTCCCGGCAATGGCCCCGGGGCATTATTTCACCCAGTTGAAGGAATCGCCTGATGACTGCACTTCCCTCTGATCATGACCGCGATCTCTCGAGGCGGGGCAACGTTGCTGTTGTCACCTTGAGTGACACCCGAACAGAGCATAATGACTCTGGCGGTGATACGATTGTCGAATTAACGACCCGCAGCGGTCATCTGATTGTCAATCGCTTAATCTTGAAAGAAGATCCGGTGCAAATGAAGCAAGCGATCGAGCAACTCGCTGATGATCCGACAGTCCAAGTAATTCTGATTACGGGCGGAACAGGCATTAGTCGCCGAGACCATACTTACGAAACAATTGCGGAAATGCTAACGCGGCACCTGCCCGGTTACGGCGAGCTGTTTCGTATGTTGAGTTACCAGGAGATCGGCCCGGCCGCAATGCTCAGCCGTGCCCAGGCAGGGTTACTCGGGCAGACACTACTGTTCACCATGCCAGGTTCTCCGAGTGCTGTTCGTCTGGCAATGGAAAAGCTAGTGCTGCCTGAATTGGGTCATCTTTTGCAGGAGAGCCAACGTTAGGTTTCGGATTATCGGGGTTCGCTGCTAGCACTCGGATCTTTTCCCAAATTGACCTGGAATGGTCGCCCGTACCTCGCTATCCTCCGCATTCTCGGTAGCCTGTTGAAACGACCGTGATGCGAGTAAAACTTTGCAAAAAGTATCTCCCTGGCTTTTGATGTCCCTCGTCGCACTGCTTGGGGGTTATCTGCTGCGCGATCAGCTGGGACCCTTCGAAGCCCGCATGAGCGAGCCCGAAAAACAGCGCGTTCCCCAGTCACTCGCCATCGGTGACAACCAACCACCGGTGCCGTCGCAGAGTCTCGATTCGACAGAAACGATCCGTATCGCATCGTTTCATATTACAGCGTTCAATGCCCAGAAATCTTCAAATCCTAAAATCATCAACGTTCTCGCACGTGTCATCCGCCAATTCGACGTCGTGGCGATCCAAGGCATTCGATCGATTGATCAAACCTTTGTGCCCCACTTTTTATCCCTGATCAATCGTGATGGCGGACAATTCGAGTACGCATTGGGACCGCGGGTTGGAAGAAACAGAAACCAACAGCAGTTTGCGTTTTTCTTCAACAAACAAACAGTCGAAATAGATCGCCAAGCAACCTATACCGTTGCGGATCCGCATGACCGTATTCTGTTTGAACCTTTAGTCGCCTTATTCCGCGCGAGGACTGTGAGTTCGGATACCGCATTCACCTTCAAGCTAGTAAACGTGCATCTAGATCCATTAAATACTCCTGAGGAGCTTGGTACGCTGCAGGATGTCTACAACGTCGTTTTGGGAGATGTGGATCAGGAGGATGATGTCATTTTATTGGGGAATTTTTCAACAGAGACCCACCGACTTTTTGCATGGGGGGATGGATTCGGTATTCAGCCGGCACATCACCATTCAATCCCCGGAACCGTCGCCAATTCGGCAAATGACAATCTCTGCCTACACAAGCTGGCGACACAGGAATTTAATGGCAAGTCTGGGGTAGTTGATATCGTACGATTATTCAATCTTACGACGGCAGAGGCAGCCACCATTTCAGATCATTTTCCCGTTTGGGCCGAATTTCGCAGTCGCGAGGGCGGTCGACCCAACCGATTCGCAAAACGCAAAACCGATCCGCAGCGATCTAGGTAAGCGCGCTTTGCAGAATAAAAAGTTGCTGTGCCCCTGACGGTAAGCACCTGTGGTTTGTTTGCCAACCTTCATAGCTAGTAGCTCGCGTTCTGCGGCTTGACCACCGCGGATCCGCATGTTCTACCAAGGCAGACGGTGAAATTTTGGCGAGACTCAACAGACATCCGACACTCAGAGCAACGCGCTCCTCGAGTTTAGCCGGCAACCGATATAAAGCGATGGCAAAGCAGCGGTTTGCCCGTGGCCCAGGTGTTCTTTATTATCAAAACATGACACAGTAAACCATATGGTTGGCGACTTAGCGCGAGCGTTTCGCTAATTTACTTCCCCCATATCCAATCAAATTCCACTTTAATCGTTGCTTGGAGACACAAGACAATTCTTAATGAACAAGCCGCCTGTAGCTCCCATCTGGTCAAACGAGTTAACTGATGATTTAGTCCGGAATCATCCGATTATTGGACGAAACCGAACGGAGGGATCATATTGCATTGCAGCTGCGTAACGGAGACGGGCGGCTCTTGCTTCCTCTTGCTTCCTCTTGCTGACAAGCTTGGCCACAGGCCTCTTCGACCCTGCCTGTTAAGCGGCTAAGCGAAAAATGTCACGCCACGATCGCTCTAGATCGCTCTAGACGGGTGCGAAGAGTCCGATATGATAAGGGCTCGAGATTTACTAGGCACCCCCTTTTACCGTTGTTTCGACCATTGGTCCCAGGAGTCTTATTTTGGCAAAAGAGAAAGAAGAAGCCCTTGAAGTTGAGGGAACCGTTACCCAAGCCTTGGCCAACACCCGTTTTCGAGTACAGATCGAGGGGGGACATGAAGTGATCGCGCACGTTGCTGGGCGGATGCGGAAATTTTTCATTCGGATCGTGCCAGGGGACAAAGTCAAAGTCGAACTTTCTCCCTACGATTTGACGAAGGGTCGAATCACCTATCGCGAGCGTTGAGTTTTCATTTACGATCAGACCTTAACCACACATGTATCGGAGATGAGACGCCCATTTTCGTGTGATGCGATGTTCTCGCATTCCAAGACTCGACCAAGGGGCTCGGCAGCACCATGTCCCCCCAGTGTTTGGATAATTTACGGATTTGGAGCAATTTCCGGCGATTTTTTTACACGCTAGCGTGTGTGCCTGGAGCGTTTGCTTTGTAGAGCATCCCGTGCGTGGTAACTTGTCGCCCTCCCAATGACGCGACTTGAATTGATGCGATTTGCATCACGGTACCTGCCCGAAGAGACCCCCTGCCGGGTACAATGTGAATAATCAGGCTCAATGCTTGAGAGCTTGGCGACAGAGAACCATGGAACCATCGAATCGAGGAATTTTTCATGCGACACCCAGCGCGTTTTCTCCTGCTGTCTATTTGCAGCTTGCTTCTTTTCACTGACCCCCTAACTCCGATTGTGCTGGGCGACGATGATCCATCGGTCGCTGTCGTTTCGATCAGCAGCTATGACAAACTGATGGGGCATGCGGAAGTCGTCGGGGAGATCGTCGGTTTTCCCCAAGCTCAGCAAATGATCCAACTGCAGATCATGCAGCTTACTGGCGGCAAACCGTTGGCTGGTCTTGATCAAACGAAACCGATCGTAATCGACATCAGACTAGGGCAAGCACAGCCTTATTGGATTGCCTGTCTACCCGTGACGGACTTTAAGGCACTTCTGGGTTCAATACCACCTCCCCTAGCGGAAACGGAGGACGCCGGTGATGGGACACTTTTGCTCAAGGCGGCAGAAAGTCCCATGTACGCCAAGTCGCAAGGAGGCTGGACTTTCTTATCGGATCAAAAAGAACACCTCACGAAATTGCCAAAAGATCCAGTGGCTCTCGCAGGTGATCTTGCCAGTAAATATGTGATGGCTGGCAGAGTGAATATGCAAAATATCCCGGCAGAGAAACGCGCGGAGTTAATGGGTTTTCTTGAACTCATGAGCCAATTGCAGCTTGCTGGTGCGGGAGAGGCGGGAGTCGATTTAGAAGCTCAGCAGGCCATGATGAAAGATAACATTGCCCGCTTAAAAAAATGGGTTGACGAAACCGTCGATGTTACTTTTGGCGTTGCGATCAATGGTGATGAGAAAAATGTTCACATTGATTTTTTGACAACCGCCCGCGCGAAAACTCAAACGGCAAATTCGTACCAGCGATTTCAGACGGGTAAATCAGCACACGCCGGTTTCCTGCACGTCGACGCTGCAATTGCTGGTGCTTTTCACTTAACAGGTCAGCCTGCGGACGATGAGATCAAATATATCGACGCGCAAGAGAAGGTCACCCGTGAGCAGATGGTGGAAGAACTTGAGAATGCAAATGACCTGACCGATGGCCAGAAGGAGGTTGCAAAACAGTCTCTCGGCAAACTGATGAAGGTTATGTTTGATACGTTGCGAGCCGACAATTTTGAGGCCGGATTTGCCCTGATGCTCAACAAGCGGTCTTCAATCGTGGCGGGCGCACAGGTCAGCGATGGCGATGCCGTAGAGAGTGCCCTAAAACCTCTGATCCAAATGGCGAGTGAGCAGGTTGGAATACCCGAGCCCGACTGGGAGGCGGAGAACCATGCATTTTACCGCATCCATACCTTGAACATCCCGGTACCGGACGAGGATTCAAAGAAACTTATCGGTGAACAGTTAGAAGTTGCAGTCGCCGTCAACGCGGAAAGCGTTTATTTGGCAATGGGTGGCAATGGGATTGCGGCGATTAAAAGGGTGATCGATGCCTCTGCCAAAGCTAGTGATGAGGTGACCGAATCGGCTGAGGCAGTGATACAAGTGGGAAAGATTATGCAATTTGCTGTCGAAGTTGACGAGGAAAACGGTGCAATGTACTTGCCGATTGCCGGCATGTTGCAGGAAAAAGATGCTGTGCGGTATGGAATCCAGCAAATCGAGAATGGGATTCAAGCGCGTATCACAATGGAGCAGAACATCCTTCGGGCGATGCCGCTCATGAGCATGACTTTCGGTGCAGGATTGCCCGATAAGGATTGAGCCCCGCCTGGGTCAGACGAATCTCACCGTAATGATGCCGGTTGGGTCAAAGCTTGGTCTCTTGGGCCGGAGTAGACGCCCTGGAGCGACGTAGTTGGCCACATGCGGCATCAATGCGTGCCCCTTTACGTCGACGAATTTGGATATTGATACCCTGCTGTTCAAGTAGCGAGGAAAAATTCTGCACCGATCTTGCGCTTGGCATCTGATATGGAAGGCCAGCAACTGGATTGTAGGGAATCAGATTTAGAAGTGCCTGTCGACCACGCAGAAGCCCGGCCAACTCTAACGCATCACACCTTCGATCGTTGACTCCGCCCAACAGCACATATTCATAGGTCAAACGCCGTCCTGATGCGGCAAAGTAAGCATCCGCAGCGGTCAGAATCGATTTCAATCCCGCCCTTGCGTTGGCGGGGACCAACTGGTCGCGAAGTGCATCATTCGCAGCATGCAGAGAAACAGCCAAATTGTATGCGACCCCCGAATCGATTAGCCGACGCATCGCGGAGGGCAGACCCACAGTGGAGATTGTGATCCTTCGCGGGCTGATACCCAAGCCCTCCTGTTGTGACGCAAGATTCAGAACGGGCAAGAGATTCGAAAGATTCGCAAGTGGCTCGCCCATACCCATCACTACAATATGGCTGAGACGCTCGCCATCCGGCAGCAGTCGTCGCAGACGAAGCATCTGCTCGACAATCTCGCCCGAGGTCAAATTCCGATCAACACCATCAATGCCGCTTGCACAGAAAACACATCCCATCGCACATCCGACTTGTGTGCTGATGCAAATAGTTCTTCGCTCACCGTCTCGCAAGAGTACGCATTCGATTCTTTTGCCATCTGCTAAGTCCAGCAGCAATTTTTCGGTCCCGTCCTCAGATTTTTGATGCGCTGCAATGCGTGTCGTCCACCATTGAAAATGGGCGGCTAACCGCTGCCGAACGGGCACCGGCAAGTTGGTCATATCTGAAAAGGAGGATACTCCGGATGCATAAATCCAGCGGCGGATCTGCCCTGCCCGAAATTTCGGTAGTCGTTGCTCCCGCACCCAATCGTTTATAATCTCGTTATCCGGATCTAGAATATGTTGCATGGCATGCATGGCTCGGTTGCAATCTGCAAATTATATTTTGGTATCGCAGATTACGACAATCAATTAGAAAATTACATATTGGGCCAAATAGACCGCAGTCACAATGAAGCCGATCAGCATAACTAATGCGATGAGCGCGCCCCACGAGTAACCGGCGTAAGACGATATGCCAGCCGGTCGAGCGCCACCAGATGCTGAAAATTGCCTCTGTTCGGTTGTCCCACCATCATCTTTTTGCTGCTCCAGCAGATTCTGCAGAAATCCCTGCACATACCGAGCGTTAAAGGGTCTTTGTGCCGGATGCTTCGCCATTAGTTGTAAGATCAGCTCCTCAAGTTCTTCGGGAGCATCCGGAACCGTGTATCGAATTCTGGGCGGATCACTTTTCAGATGTTGATCAAAAATCCTAGCAAAGGTAGCTCCGGCGAATGGCTGATAGCCGGTGACTATCTCGTAGAGCAGGCATCCCAGGGCATAGAGATCGGTTTTATCCGAAACATTTGTGTCGGCACAGATCTGTTCTGGGGACATGTAGGCATAGGTTCCGACCGTCAGGCCCGCATCGGTCAAATCAACTTGGTGCGTGTCCCGTGCAATCCCGAAGTCTCCTAATTTCAAGTTTCCAGATTCGTCCATAAAGAGATTGGAGGGCTTCAAATCCCGATGAATAATTCCATGATTGTGTGCGTGCTGTAGTGCCGAGCAAATTTGAATCCCGAAACGACATGCCTGCTGCCAGGGCAAATGACCGTGAATTGTTAATTCATCTCTCAGTGATCCTGCATTCACCAACTCCATCACATAATATGGCCTTCCACCCGCAACGCCTCCAGTGAGATAGTGCACAATATGTGGGTGATTTAACTTTTCCAAAATTGACATTTCGCGATGGAAACGACGCCCGATATGTGAATCGTCGAGAATTTGCGGCAACAGAATTTTTATTGCCACCTCACGTCCCGTTATCCGATCCTTCGCTTGGTAAACGGTGCCTACGGTGCCAACACCGAGTACATCACCGACTTGATAATGTGTGATGGTCGCCATAGCGATGTTGCCTTGCTTTACCACTCGATGCCTAAGATCGCATTCAAGTATCGCGGGCAAATAAATCTAGATTATGACACAATCCGAGTCGAAAATTACTGCTTCACCACGCGATTGTTCAGATTTCGAAATTTTAACCGCTCCGTAAAACTCCGCGTACCACTTGAATCCGCTTACCAATACTGCTGTAATAGGCCGCTTAACGGCATAAATTTGGAATTCCTGCGTAGAGCCGCGGCGATGACGTTTCGAAACCAAGTGGCGGTCTGCTGCCGGATCGGTGAGTAAGTTGCAGGCGGGTTGTAACCAAATTTTCCCCTCGCTCAGCGGAATCACGTCAATGTTTTCACGGCTAATACAAACCGTTTTCATAGTAGTGCTCGGCGCATGCACGTGTTGGCAAACATGGGCCGACCAGCAGAAGCCAGACGGATTTTTGACCCTCTTCAACGGTCGGGACCTGAGCGGATGGGAAGGGAGGGGTCACGAAAATCCGACGCAGTATGATGCCCTCAGTGCTGAAGCTCGGAAAAAAAAACAGCTTGTGGACAACCAGAATCTGCACGCCCACTGGCGGGTTGAGGATGGGGTGATCATCAATGACGGGAGGGGAGTCTTTCTCACAACCGGCAAAGATTACGGTGACTTTGAGCTTTTGCTCGATTGGCGGATGGTGCACCCCGGTAGCGACAGCGGCATTTATCTTAGGGGTTGTCCTCAGGTCCAAATCTGGGATCCGGATAACCCCAACGAGAAAAAAAATGGTGCCGAGTACGGTTCCGGGGGAATGTGGAACAATAACCCCGATAGCGCCGGAAGATTTCCCTTGGTGCGTGCTGACAAACCGATCGGTCAGTGGAATCGGATGAAAATTCGCATGCTCGGAGATCGGGTTACGGTATACCTTAATGGAAAGTTAGTTGTGGATAACGCGGTAATGCACAATTACTTTGATCGTAACGCAAAAATGTTCCCGCGGGGACCAATTCAAATCCAGACCCATGGAGGCGAAATGCAATTCCGAAATATTTTCCTCCGTGAAATGGATGAGCAACCGCAATAGCGAACGGTAAAGGAATCTTTGGGATGGAACATTGGCCGCTCGGTGTTTTTGCCAGCATTGATGCTGGATTTGGTGTTCGCTTGGAGGTCGCACATGAACTCGGGGTGCAAACGATCCACCTCCACACGCCCCAGCAGGAATCCCGAACCGAAGGGCAAGCCAGGGAATTCCTTGCTCAACTCGACGATTTAGGAATTACGATCACCTGTGTTTTCGGGGGTTTTGAGGGCGAAAGCTATGCGGACATTCCTACGGTCAAAGAGACCGTAGGCCTAGTGCCCCCGGCAACACGCAGGGCACGATTGGCGGAAATGAAAGAAATCGCCGATTTTGCCCGAAGACTAGGGGTGAATGTCGTGGGATTGCATATCGGCTTTGTTCCGCATGACTCGCAAGAGGCCGATTACCATGAAATCGTAGCCGTTGCGCAAGATTTATGTGACTACGCCACAAACCAAGGGCAAGCCATTCACCTTGAGACGGGTCAGGAGCCTGCCGATGTCTTGCTTCAATTTTTAGATGATGTGGGGCGAAACAACCTTTTCATCAATTTCGACCCTGCAAACATGATTCTCTATGGCATTGGCGAACCAATCGAGGCCTTAGAGAAACTCGGCCCGCGGGTCCGCAGCGTCCATTGCAAAGATGCAACGTGGTCAAAGCAGCCTGGTATTACCTGGGGAACTGAAGTGCCTTTGGGTGAGGGCGAAGTGGGCATGGGTTCCTATCTACGGACACTTGGCAATATCGGCTATGTCGGTCCGCTCACCATCGAGCGGGAAATCCCGCAGGAGCCAGAGCGACAAAAATCGGAAATCGCGGGCGCCCTTAACCTACTGCGATCGCTGAAAATAAAAATTGGCACTGAAACTTCAGGGGGCAAGTAAACGATGATTCAGGTGCGGCTATCGATAATGATGTTTCTGCAGTTTTTCATCTGGGGCGCATTTTTTGTTCCGATGGGCGGCTACCTTGGAAAAATTTTTGCGAGTTACAAAGGCGAACTTAATTCTATTATTGGAAACACTTATGCGACACAAACATGGGCAGCCCTGTTCGCCCCCTTGATTGTGGGTTTTGTCGCGGATCGACTTTTCAATAAGGAACGCGTAAATGGCATATTGCATCTCCTCGGCGGCGGCCTGCTGCTATGGTGCAGCAGCATTACCGACTCCCCAACTGAATTTTTCTGGGCGATGATGGCTTTTTTCCTTTGCTACATGCCCACCCTTGCTCTCGTGAATGCCATAACGTTTCAAAACGTGCGCTCGATAGAGAATGATTTTCCAAAAATTCGTCTTTGGGGAACGATTGGTTGGATCGTTTCGGGCCTCGTCGTGTCGCAATCGCTTTTCGGCTTGATCGACATTCCACTCATCCCGGGGGTCGAAGACGCGGGGGCGACTAGCCTGCCGCTCCAAATCTCAGCATACGCGAGTTTCCTTCTTGGAATTTATTGCTTTACATTGCCAGCCTCACCGCCTCAGGGACGCGGGCAACCAGTCAACGTTGTAAAAGTTCTAGGTTTGGATGCATTGCAGTTGTTCGCGAAGCCTGCCTACGCGGTATTTGCAATATGCTCTTTTCTAATTTGTATTCCGCTCGCGTTTTACTATGCGCGAACTTACGAATTCACCAGTCAAATGGCCTTTGGGAATGACACCTCCGGAGTGATGGCACTGGGACAAGTAAGCGAGATTTTCTTCATGGCTTTAGTCCCCTTCTTTCTCCTCCGACTCGGAGTAAAGAAAATGCTGCTGGTTGGCATGGTTGCTTGGGGCCTGCGATACGCACTCTTTGGGCTCATGCCCTCAAGTGCCGCCATGCTGCTAGTTGGAATTATACTGCACGGGATTTGCTACGACTTTTTCTTCGTCACTGGTCAGCTCTATACAGATCGCGTTGCACCAAGAGAAATTCGAACCAGTGCGCAAGCATTTCTTGGCCTTATTACATATGGCGCCGGAATGCTCGTAGGAAACTATGTACTGGGATGGTGGGGGGATGAAATCAAGCTCGATCCCACAACCCAAGCAGGTTGGCTGGCAGGTGCAAGAGAATTCTGGCTGATGCCTGCGGCACTTGCCTTTGGTGTCGCGATCATTTTCTTCTTGACCTTCTGGGACAAGGGAGAAACAGCAAATGCGAAACCCGCGGAAAACGCCTAATTAAGAGAAATTGCTATGCTTCGCGTAGGTATTGCCGGGCTTGGCTTCATGGGAATGATCCACTATCTCTCTTACCAGAAAGTAAGAGGGGTCAAGGTGGCTGCGATTTGTGAGCAGACGCGGAAGCGGCTCACCGGCGACTGGCGCGACATCAAGGGCAACTTCGGTCCAACCGGCACCCGAATGGATCTCTCGGGAATTGCCACCTACGACAATCTGGACGCGATGCTCGACGATCCAAAGATTGATATGGTCGACGTCACACTGCCCCCGGCAATGCATGCGGACATCGTGTGCAAGGCATTGCGAAAAGGCAAGCATGTGTTCTGCGAAAAACCGATGGCGCTGAAGCTGACCGATTGTCGCCGGATGGTCGCTGCGGCACAAAAGGCAAACCGACAACTGATGGTCGGCCATGTGCTGCCACTGTTACCGGAATACGCGTGGGCCCGCAAGGTGATCGACACAGGTCGCTACGGCAAACTGCTTGGCGGAAGCTTTCGCCGCGTCATCTCCGACCCGGCCTGGCTCCGCCACTACTGGAATGCCGACGTAATCGGTGGGCCGATGCTTGATCTGCATATCCACGACGCGCACTTTATCCGACTGCTCTTTGACATGCCAACTGCGGTTTCCACCACGGGTAGAACGCGGGGCAAACTTGCCGAATACTGGACTACTCAGTTCCGGTTCAAGCGGAATTTCGCCGTGACGGCAACCAGTGGAACGATTAACCAACAAGGTCGATCATTCGATCACGGATTCGAGATTCACTTGGAGAAGGCAACCCTTCTGTTCCAATTTACCGTGATCGGTGATCAAGCAAAATATCTTTGCCCCCCAACGATCCTCGATGATCGGGGAAAGGCAAAGACGGCTAAGATGCCAGAGGGTGATCCGATGATGAATGCCTTTCACGCTGAATTAAAGGCGGTCGTGCAGGCGGTTAGCACCGGCAAAAAAAATAACGTGCTTGGAGCTGATCTGGCTCGCGATGCAATCGCCATTTGTCAGGCGCAAACCAAGAGCCTGCGGCAAGGCAAAATGGTATCGCTGAAATAGAAATTCTTGGTATTGAAAAAATATGTCAAAACGATATTTACATCTGCCGCTAATTACCATGTTCGTCTTGGCTTTCGGTTACACGCATGTCCGTGCAGACGAGGAGGACTTCACACCCCTTTTCAACGGAAAAGATCTTGACGGCTGGATTGGGGCCACCGACCAGTATCTCGTAGAGAACGGATGCATCGTCTTGCCAAAAGGCCGAGGCGGTAAGCTGTTGACCGAAAAAAAATTTGACAACTTTATTTTCAAATTTGAATTCAGGCTGACTCCGGGGGCAAACAATGGCTTAGCGATTCGCGCCCCTTTAAAAGGCGATGCCGCCTACAACGCGATTGAATTACAAATCCTGGACAATAGCTCTGACCGTTGGCCCAATCTGAAACCCTATCAAACACACGGATCTATCTATGGAGTTGTCCCGGCCAAACGTGGCTTCCTGAAACCGGTAGGAGAATGGAACACCCAAGAGGTCCGTTGCGATGGAACGCACATTGAAGTGATTCTTAACGGGCACTCGATTCTTAATACAGATTTGGATCAGGTGTTGGAAAGCGGACATACTGTCGATGAAAAACCCCATCCGGGACTCAAAAATACAACGGGGCATCTCGGCTTTTTGGGCCATGGAGACCGCGTGGCTTTTCGAAACATTCGAATTCACACACTCAGACCAACGCAGAGCGGTAAGGAGTAGAGAGATTAGAGTGAGCACCCCAAAAAAATATGACAACCTGGAAAAAATCCCCTGCGAAATTTTCGATCACGCGGACGAGGCAAGTGCCGCGGTGGCGAGAGCCATCCGTGACTTGATTGACGAACGAGCCAGGGTGGGCAAAATGTGCGTCCTGGGCCTTGCGACAGGAAGCACGCCAGTCGAGATCTACAACGAATTGGTTCGCATGCACCACGAGGAGGGGCTGTCTCTTGCGAACGTCGTAACCTTCAACCTCGATGAATACTTCCCCATGCAACCCAACGAGCTTCAGAGCTATGTTCGTTTCATGAACGAACATCTTTTTGATCGCGTCGACATTGATCGGACTAATATTCACATTCCAGACGGCACCTTAGCAGAGACCGACGTGTATGCTGCGTGTCAAAAATATGAGAAAGCGATTGATGACGCTGGCGGGATTGACATACAGATCCTTGGCATTGGGCGAACCGGACATATCGGATTCAATGAGCCGGGTTCAGGAAAAACAACACGCACTCGGCTGATAACGCTTGATCGAATCACGCGACGCGACGCAGCGAGTGATTTTTTTGGTGAAGAGAATGTCCCTCGGAAAGCGATCACCATGGGTGTGGGCACCATTTTAGACGCTCGCCGAATATTCCTGCTTGCATTTGGAGAACACAAAGCACCGATTATTGCTGAAGCTGCGGAAGGCCCAATCACACCGAGTGTGGCTGCGAGTTTTTTACAGCAGCATCCGAGTGCGACGTTCATGCTCGATGATGCGGCCGCCGAGCAGCTCACTCGATGTCAGTCACCGTGGCGAATCGGCCCCGTTCAATGGGATGAAAAAAAGATTCGGAAGGCAACCATCTGGCTAGCAAAAAAATTGAATAAGCCGATCTTGAAATTGACCGAAGAGGACTACAACGAAGAGGGCCTTCAAGATCTTCTGGCCGAACATGGTATGGCCTACGACATCAATCTTGCTGTCTTCCGTCATCTTCAGGGCACGATTACGGGGTGGCCCGGCGGGAAACCGGCGGAACAGAAAAAACCGGGTGATCGTCCGCAAGAATACGACGACATCTTTCCAAAACGCATCTTAATCTTCTCGCCACATCCCGATGATGACGTCATCTCGATGGGGGGCACCCTCATTCGCCTAGTGGAACAGGGGCATGAAGTTCACGTTTCCTACCAAACTTCTGGAAACATCGCAGTGTTCGACGAAGATGCCATCCGCTTCGCAGAGTACGCTTCGGAATTTAACCACCTGTTTGAAATTGCGCCTAAGAAAACGGCCGCGCTTGAAGCACACGTCGACGAATTTCTTCGGCACAAAAAACCAGGGCAAGTCGATAGCCAGGAAATACAGGGTATCAAAGGCCTAATACGACGCACGGAGGCCCGTGCTGCGGGGCGGACGTGTGGCATCCCCAATGAGCGTTTACATTTCCAGGACCTCCCATTTTATGAAACTGGCAGAGTGCGGAAAAAGCCGCTCTCAGAAGAAGACGTTGCGTTGACGATGGACCTGCTTCAACAGGTCAAACCACATCAGATATACGCTGCTGGTGACCTTTCTGATCCACATGGGACGCATCGCACTTGTTTGAAAGCGGTCCTCAACGCATGCAAACGCTTACAGGATGAGTCTTGGTATCAAACCACGCAGGTCTGGCTATATCGTGGAGCCTGGCAAGAGTGGAGTCCTGACGATATTGAAATGGCTGTCCCATTGAGCCCCAAGGAAGTGGGGCAGAAGCGACATGCAATATTTAAACACGAGTCGCAAAAAGATCGCGCTCTCTTTCCGGGCGTTGATATACGGGAATTTTGGCAACGCGCTGAGCAGCGAAATCTTGAAACTGCCCACATGTATGACGCTCTCGGATTGGCTGAATACGCGGCGATTGAGGGGTTCGTGCGATGGGATGGAGCGGGCGAAATATAGAATGGGCAATTAATGACCGTCGGCTCGGGGGTCATCCTCTTCCCACCCACATTGTCCAATAAAAAACTGCCGATCAGCACGATCGGCAGTCCTTGGCTTGTGGGCGAGGCTGAGAGTTTGCCTAGCTCATCGCTAATTGGTGCACCCAAGCAGCCCTTGGCTCAATTCAATGGCCTGCTTTCGCAGGTTTTCCATCTCACTGACCATCGCCCGCAGCTTCTCTTTATTTCCGCCTTTATACATCTTTGCTGTGGCTTTCTCGTAGGTGCTGTTCCAACTGAGCCAGAGCATGATGGCCTCATTCCAGTCCGGCCGGTCGCCCTGGAGTGCCGGGGCCTGCTGGCTGCTTTCGCCAGTCTGGGCCGACATTTCCATTGCGTCCTCTATCGCGGGACGGGGCTTGTCACAGAAGAATCGCTTATCGCGTCGGTTGTGAATACCAGAAACCCGTTGAGAATTGCCCGCCCGACGACTGCGACCGCGTGATGAATGACGAGAACGCTGGTTTCGATTTCGGGAGGCAACTTTCATTTCGCTTCTCCTTCACTTTTTGGTGTCTTCTTTATTCCGCGGGGCCCAGAAGGCCCTAAATTCTGTCCTCTTCAACTGTATATGCGTCGAAAAGCGCGAAAATGGGCAGGAAATTTAATAATTTTTTTTGTCCCACATGATAAAATCGTCGTAACTACTTAATATCTAAGTGTTACCAGTTTTGTTTTTTCTCAACTTGCTGCCATGCAGGTCGCGGTCCTGAGCGGCAAAAGCGGCGTCGGTAAATCGCGACGGAGCACTTCGATGAACGACGAACTTCAAGGCCAAACCATCCAACTGCTCAAAGCCTGTCGCAAGTTAGAAGGTTCAGCGGCCGAGGCTCTGCTCAACCACCTCTATGCTGAACTCAAAGCCGTGGCATCCCGACAACTGCGGGGCGAATTGCCGGGGCACGAATGGCAGACGACCGATGTCGTGCATGAGGCTTTTTTGAAATTGATGGATCAGGCTCAGATCAATTGTACGGACCGAACTCATTTTCTTGCGCTGGCCGCGACCGCAATGCGAAGACTGCTGGTTGATCACGCCCGACATCGCAACCGAGTTAAACGAGGTGGTGACCGGCACCGGGTTGACCTGCTGATCAATCACATACCTGCCGCTGACAGTAATCAGCGCGTGGATGTCATCGCGCTCGATGAGGGACTCAATGCCCTGGCCAAATTAAATGATCGGCAGGCAAAAATAGTCGAGATGCGGTATTTTTCCGGCATGACGATCGACGAGACAGCGGCTGCACTCGGGGTATCGCCTCGGACGGTGAAGGGCGATTGGCGTTTGGCACGGGCTTGGCTTAAACGTTATCTTGATGAGACAACGACTACATGAATCGTGATAAACACCAAAAGATTACGGACCTGTTTCTTCAAGTCTGTGACTTGGATATTGAAATTCAAGAAAAAAAGTTGGCCGCTTTGTGTGGGAAAGATTTGGAGTTGATCAAGGAGGTGCAGACGCTTCTGCTCCAAGATCGCATGCCGGGTTTGGAGGATGAAATCAATCCCAAACGATCAGTGACCGCACAACGCGCCGAGGAGCGATTGAAGGACTTAGAAGATGAACCGGGACGCAGAAAAGTCACTGCTCCGGTAATCACTGGTTACGATCTCACAGAGCTGATCGGTCAGGGGGGGGTCAGCCAAGTCTGGAGAGCCACAGACTTGGTCGACAACGAGGAAGTTGCAATTAAAGTACATAACTTGACCGCTTTTTCCTCCGAAGATGCGGTCACACGATTTGAGCGAGAGATCAAACTGGCCGCTAGTCTCAACCATCCAAACATAGCCACCATTTATAAATCGGGGAAAGATGGGGACATTTACTACTACACACTTCAGCTGATTCAAGGCAAACGACTTGATATTTTTGCTCGTGATCGGGGCTTGCATGATGAGGCTATCTTGCGGCTCTTTTCCATCGTTTGCAGTGCGCTGGCACACGCACATGAGCGTTCGATCATTCACCGTGATTTGAAGCCCTCTAACATTCTGGTTTCCGCGACGGGTCATCCCTATGTGCTTGATTTTGGCTTAGCCAAAGCTATGGAGGGAGTTATGAAAGAGGCGAGCATTACCATGGAGGGTGACATCATCGGAACCCTTGAGTTCATGGCGCCGGAGCAAGCTGTCGGAGACCAGCAAAAAATCGGCACCTCAACCGACATCTACAGTATGGGATTGATACTGTATCGATTACTCACCAGGCAATCACCCATCGACACTTCCGGTTCGCGATACGCACTGCTCAAAAGGATGCAAAGTGGAGAAATAACTCCTCCAGAACATCACCGCGAGGATCTTGATCCGGAACTGACTGCGATCTTAATGCGTTGTCTCGAGACGGATCCGGAGAATCGCTATGCTTCGGCAAAGGAGTTGAACACCGACATCCGCCACGTGATTCGCTCTATCCGATTTCGGTGACTCGAAAAGCGGATGATACGGTTTCACCGCAAGCCGTCTGACCAGATCGGAAAAGGATTTACCTCACCGGGAAGATCCTAACTCAGCCCGACGTCGATTTGGTTGTCAACCATTAGATCATCGGTTGCCTCCATCGCCGCGTGTTGAGCTAGCTGAAAGGGGTGGAAGGACGAACAGAATCCTTCAATGACCACGTGCGTCCCAGTGAGACAGACATCCAGATTCCGCACACGACCCTGCGTGACAAGCCGAATTTTTCGCTTGATTTGCTCGGCAAGTTCCTCCGCGGAGGAGAGAATGCCGTCCCTATCCCTCGGACTAGTTACCGTTTCACGATCTCGACATATGGGCCAAGTTGTTTGCTGCATCGGAGCCCCCATTTTTTCGGCGATTTTCATGAACCCTCACCCTATTAATTGCCAACTTACATCTTAGCCGGACACAAATTTTAGCCGTAAGAAGAATCAGATTCGGGAAGCGGGCTTGTTCCTTGCGGGCCAAACTAGTTACCGGAATCCCACAAATTCTTAGTTTTTTAGAAGTCCCTCGCTCAATTCAACCGCCTCTAATCGGAGTTGGTCTACCTCATCGAGTAACGCTTCCAGATTTTGAGCATTCTCACCGTCCTCGAAAAGCTTTCCTGAAAGCTGTTCATAGGCCGAACTCCACTGCAACCACATTTCGATGACACGATTCCAGGAAGCCGTATCGTTGGCAACGCCACCGTCATCACGATTAACGCTGCCCAGCCCGCCAACACTGGCATTTTCCCCGGAACTCGATCCACTGCCTTTCGGAAGCCCTGGTCCATGCTGCTCGGCTCCCAGAATGCTAGCTTGGCACTCGTTTTCAACACAAATTGGTCTCGTGTCGCGAGGCATCGAAAAACCGTCTCGGGTATCCCAGGAATTGTCAGCGGTAATGCTCATTTTACTCTCCCTTACGCATGTTGGTTGGACGGGACCAAATGTGTTCCGTGCTGCAACGTTATATGCGTCAAACGCTTGAAAAAAGGGCAGCTTTTTAGTCTTTTTATCGGTTATTCTCGACAAAAAAGCAAAATGCCGATTAACGACACCCCATTCTTAGCGACCGCTTCTTCAATCGGATACGCCAGACTTGTGACTGACGTGGTCGCTCTATCGAAGCATGTTGTGGCTAGGCAAATTGTTTAGTCCAAGAAACGGCTAGCAATTTGCTGGTAAAGAAAAGAAATTCCCATAAGAGATAATCCCAAGGCAAAGGCAGCGAGAATACGTGCTAGTTGATCGAGCTGACTCATATCAATCAGGAATACTTTTAACACTATTGGCACAAATGCCAACAAACCTAAAACGCGGTAAAAGAGACTTTTGGTAATGAATCCCCAAATGACAATCGCCGCTGCTAAAAGAATCCATGCGATTGAATAAGCAGCTAGTTCTGCTTGCCACTCTCGTGGCACAACATTGAAAAAATTCTCGATCTCCAGATTGAGATTCATGAACAAAACGAAGCATCCGTAAATGCCCATCAAATACCTCATTCTCCTTTCCGTCCGACGAGGTAGTCGCCCCTTACGATGTGGAGGGAAAAAATAATAACGGTAGCCACTCGCAATGGCGAACGCCACCGCGGAGACAAGAAACAGTGACACGAAGCGGGTGTTGAGTATCGGAACCATTCTATCAAACGCAAAGCTACCAACCTCTAACGCACACAGGGAAACCGCAGGCCAGATAGCAACCGCTGCATAAATACGGACAGCCCGACGATCAAAGACAAGGCCGAGCATCCAGACGACCAGCAAATCGATTGACCAAAGCATGAGAACCTCACGACCCAGAAACTGGGCATCAAATGGCAACCTTTGGTGTGTCGAAAAATAGTGCAAGATGGTAACCATCAACATGATATTACCCAAGCCAAGCACGATACCTCCGGGAATCGACTCCCATCGCGATAATGTGATAAGTTCGGTGGCAGAAAATTGGATGCCCTTTATCCGTCGCGGCATCCACCAAGCCAGACTGCCTCCGATTAGCATTAACAGACTCACCAACAGCAACTGCTGTGATTCCACTTGGTGCTGCAGCGTAAATCGATATGCGGAGAGAACGTAGATGATCACCGCACTGATAAGAAATTGACGGTCACGGTAGTAAAGTCCGATGCCCATGAGCACCAGCCCCTCTACCGCCCAGGCAACTGACAGATAATTCAGATTTTCGAGCTGGAGCGGTGCAATTAGAGTCAAAAAAAACAGGGACAACGCCAGTTGTGTCCGTGGCATGCGGTCGTGCTGACCGAGACGCGAGTGCGCAACCGAGAAAATAACGAAGTGCAGAATTGCCAGACCGCCTGCAACCAAACCCAAACGGGAATCCGCATGAGCATGAAATAGAACCCACGTGATCGCCATGAAGCCGCTGCTGGCACCAACGAGCGTCATCAAATCCACCGTGCGACTTTTTTGGTTCCCAAGAATCGGCGGCAGGGTCACTGCAAACAGGAAGATCACGGCGTGCAACATTGCCAACCATTCAATTGTCCAAATCGGGTGTTCGGGTCTCTCGCCATCGATCCAACCGAGAAACATGATCGCAGTGGCAATAAAAGCAATCAATTTGAGGAAATTCCAATTTCTCACGATTGCCGGAATGATCAGTCCCACATTGAGAAATGCGAGATACACAAATAGGACAACGTGGTTTGCCTCACCGCTGCTGGTGAGAATCGGATTCAAGTAGCCCCCGAGAGCACCGAGTAGAATGATGACTTTACTTCGGTGACAGACGGCTAACAGAATGGCCACCGCCGTAATCAAACTACATTCCAGAGCGGTGAAAGCATATTTTCCGTCCCCGAACAGCCATGCATAGACATCGAATGTACGCAGTGCCGCCAGAGCGGTCCCGTACCAGGCAAACAAACCAATACCAACTACCGCATGGCCAAGTATGACATATTGGCGACGACGGAGTCGAAGCCCAAAAAAAATCATTCCAACACTGCCTGCGTGAAGTGCCAGAACTTTCAACCACTCGGGGAACTGAAAGTATCGCCAAGCCCAAGGTATAAAGAAAGCGATGGCCACCAGCATCGTGGTTGCACCGATCCAAGTCAGCCAGCGACCTCCGATCATTCTTTCCAGGTCGGACAGGGCGCGTTTACCGCGGTTTGTGGCCGACAGCCAAACTTCTTCCTTGCGGGGTTGCTCCCTTCGTTCCGAAGCGGCTTGTGGCACGGCATGCAACTCATCACCGATCCGGTCGGTGGATGATCTCGACGAATCGGCCCGAATAACTTCGGCCTTGATCACCTCTTCTCCGACCTTCCGGTCCTGACCGTCGGCCGATTTTTGCTTTGCCAATTCTGCCCTCAACGCGGTCAACTCGCGGGCAAGACTCTCCAACCGGGCGGCAAATTCATCCAACTTCTTACGCGGCTGATCCTCTGGGGGAACGTTCACGAAACAGAATCTCCACATTTCCAACGGAATCGGAACCCATTGGACCACGGGTCCATGGGGGAAGCAAGCCGCAGAAACCTGTCTACGGCGATGCTCCGTTAGGGAACGTCAGGCGGGCGCCCCAGACTTCTGCGGACCAGATCAGGAAAATCAGTGAATAACCCGTCTGGCTCCAAATCTGCAAACTGCCGCACTTCTCGCGCGAAACGTGGTGCATACCACATCATCCATGGTGTCTCGCGAAACGTGTACACCCAGACCTTCAAGCCATGCTGGTCGGCTCGCCCGATCAGTCCGGTCGGTTGGTGGCCTGACCCTCGCAAACGACGATTAACAATGCTCGCCTTCGGAACGCCGATCAAGCTGGCGTAGGTCGCCACCTCTGCCAATGCTTCATCGGTGGGTATCGCATTCGACCCATTTTCGTTCTGCAACTGCGGCATCAATTGCAACAGTCGCAGGTCAGTTTGTGTTCGCAAATTCCGCAGACAATCGGGATCGAACGACTGGATTACACAGCGATCATGAGACGATTCATATCCGTAATGGTTCAACAATTTGAGCAACGGCTCTTCAAGCGGCAGTGCCTGCTGACGATGGTACGTTGGGTTTTTGAGTTCGGGACAAACACCTACCTTCTTCGCATGTGTTTTATTGTATTGCTCCACCAACTGTAAAACCTCTCCGAATGAGGGAATCGAAAATATTCCGTCAAAATTTCGGCTTCGAAAAGCAGTGCGTTCCCGTGTGCGGAGTTGCTTTATTTCTTTCCAGGTAAAATCCTGGGCAAAAAATCCACGCTGTCGTTTCCCACCAATCATGCCGGTGCGCTGCCTGTGTGGAAATTTTTCCGCAACGTCGGTCGTGCTGCCAAGTTCGCAGTCGTGACGACAAATGAGGATCCCATCCTCGGTGGATACTAGATCGACCTCAATAAAGTCAGCACCTTGCTCTAATCCCAGAGCGTATGCAGCGAGCGTGTGTTCAGGCCGATAGCCCGATGCCCCGCGATGTGCAACGATGTTTGGCGCAGCAGTCGATGCACATGCCCATAGTAAAAACAGCACACCCAACGTCTCCAACCGCACGATTCGTATCAAAGCTACCTCCCTAGCAGTGTCGATTGCATCTGCTTGCCAAGATCGGTGGCGTGCATCATAGTTCCATAGGGCTGGCTAGCGTGTTCCGGTCCTACCGCAACGGCTATGACTGGTGTACTGGTGTGCGTCCCCGTCGCCCACACCACATTCTGCTCTGCCGCCACGGCACGCGCGAGCAAATTCATCCGCACATTGTCTCCAAAGACATAAAAATCGGCATAGTCGTTGACTCGTGGCGACTCCTTGTCACCTAGGTAACGATGGTCTTTTGCATATAGCGGATTAGGGCCTCGCCGAAGGATTTTCTCAGCCTGATCTTCGGTAATCCGAAAATCCATCGCTTGATTGATCATGCTCGCTAAACGTGTCGGGGTTTGCTCGTCTTTTTCAAGCGCATCAAACTTTCGAAAGATACTGAAATAGCCCTCTTTTTGCCGCTGCAGGCGATCAAGTGTTGCAGGGCGGCCAAAATTAAAATCCGGCTGGTGCGTTCGATCTTTAAATGCGGCACCCGGTAGTATTTGTGGAGTCGGTAGATTGCTACCGGAGTAACTGAAGCCAAATCCTCCCGTCTCATGGTCTGCCGTCACCACCAGCAGCGTATCTTCTCGATCCTGCATCCAATCGAGAATCACCTGCAATGCGCGATCCATGCGAAGCATCTCGGCAAGGAGACTGCCCGTATCGTTGTTGTGGCAAGCCCAGTCAATTTGCCCGGCTTCCACCATTAGGAAAAAGCCGTTTTCTCCCTCTGACAGCAGTTGTAATGCTTTGCCTGTCATCTCGGCCAAGGTCGGCTCGCGGCAGGCATCCCCGGATGTGCGGCAAGTGATTGCATCGGACATTGCTTCGTTACCAAAAAGCCCAAGCACCTTGCCCGACTTCACGCGAGATAGCGCATCCCGATCAAACACAAGCTGGTAGCCGTCGAGCCGTGCCTCAAGCAGGAGATTTCGATTATCTTTTCGCTTGGAGGAGAACGCATACGCGTCACCGATGAGGTGGCGAATTTCGGTCTCCGCTGCCGAGCTCTTCTTGCCGGACTGTTGCGGAATCCAATTCCGTAATCCACCGCCCAAGAGCACGTCGATATCGGAAGCGACCAGGTCGGTAGCGATGGCATTTTCTTCCGATCGATGCGGTCGATGGGTAGCGAACGCCGCTGGTGTCCCGTGCGTTAAACGCGTATCAGTGACCAGCCCCACTGCTTTGTCAGCCGATTGGGCTTTTTCCAGAATTGTTTCCACTCGATTTCCACTCGCGTCGATGCCAACCATCTCTGCACCTGCTGCCATGCCACTCGCCAACTGGGTCGCAGCAGCTGCAGAATCTGTGACAAGAACCCCGGGGGGAGAAGTACGGATCAGGCCGATGATGCCTTCATCCATTGCCTGCTCGAGTGCGGTCTTACGATCTTTGTATTGCGAATTCGGTGCCTGACGAGCATAGGTGGTCAGCAGTCCCATCTGCTGAGGTCCCATACCATCGCCGATCATGAGAATGAGATTCTTTACCGACGTTTTTTTTTGTGGGTGCTCGCTTGCAAAAACCAAGCCGGGTGAAACGACGAAGCATAGTAAACATCGAAGAAGCACATTTTGAAGTCGCATCGAAACCACCTCCGGCAAAAGATATCGGCCCGCATCATTGGGAGAATAACGCCCCGGCCGGTCCTGATGCAAGCAATCTTTACTGCGGAAGTTGGCCTTTACCCCGCCCCCGATCAGCAAAAACCTGGCGAACTACTATAACAAGTGGTCATACAGATGCAGAATTGGATTCGGCCAGCCGCATTTGTGCTGTTTTCGCCAGGTATGCCAAATGGACCGCGGTAATGTTGAGGCGTTAATCCCGATTTGCTGGTGCGAATTCTCGCTTTTCCAGCACCTCTATCTTGACCGAAGATTCTGGGTTTCTGGGGCAAGAACAGATCTGGCGGCCGCGCTGGTTATTCGCGGCACTCGGCTATGAAATTCTCTCGGTCGGAACCTAGCTACTTGTAAGTTAGGCGACGCTTCGGTGCCGAATGTGCTTTACAGTGCGTGGATCCTTCGCGCGTCCTTAAATGTTTGCTGTGATCCGAGCACGCGTCGATACAGCCAGCGTTAGCGACATGTTGGTCGTATTTCCTATCCCTACCATCAGTGGACGTAGACCGAACGATGCAACTGTGCTCAGTGCGGGTTTGGAGAAAGAATTCAACACACGGAAATCATCACTTTATCTATTGCCCTGACAAATAGAGAGGGCGAAATCAATATCCCGCCGGCACAGAATCACGCAATTTGTAAGGTGCTCGAAGAACAAATCGACGATGTGACCGGCCACAGGGACTGCAACCGAACGGGAGTATCCATGCAATCGGGCGATCCTCAAGCCTGCTATGATCAAGGTAACTACTCTTCACCCAAGCTATATGTCACGCTTTTGAGTGCGTAATAGTCTCGAAAAATCGCAGCACATTCCTCCGCGATATTTTCGTGTTCTTGATATTTGAATCGCGACGGGTCAAGGGAAGAGATATCGTCCTCGGTTTTACCGTGTGTGACCAATTCTGAAAGCCACCTTCCGACCGAGCCCGAGCCGGCAATGCCCATCGCGCCACAGCCCGTGCCAAAGTAAACACCAGCGACATTGGGGGCCGGGCCGACAATGTAACGGGCATCCGGGGTGCATGTCACCATGCCTTGACGGTATTGGGATATGCTCAGCCTCTCAAGAATTGGAAAGGTCGATTTCAATACTCGCCGAGCTTCATCAATAATATTAACTTCAGGAAGTATATCACGAGTTTCAAACGACGCTGGTTTTTCCAAGAGATTTACAGCTAGCGGGTCCCGATCAAAAAACCCGAAAAGATAACCACCTTCTTCAGGCCTCAGATAAGCGCTATGGTCGGGGATACGCACGACCGGGTGGTCTTCGGGCATTTCGGGATCTGCCTGAGTGCGTGCCTGCTGCAAACGGATGGGATACATGGGCAGCGTTAATCCAATCATGGACGCGATTCGGACTGACCAAGGTCCAGCGCAACTCACAATGGTGTTGCAGTAAATTTTTTCGTCTCCAACCACAACACATTTGGACGAATCAGTTTCGAGCAAAATGTCATTGACCAGTGCGCCAGTGCGTATTTCCGCCCCTAGATCCAATGCTGCTTTGGCGTATGCATTAGCGCAGGCATACGCGTTCACGTAAGCATCACCCGGCACGAATAGGGCGCCTTGGATACTTTCGAGTGCTATCTCAGGTGCAATCCGTCCGATTAATTCAGACGTTGCAACCTCGGCCTGAATGCCAAATTTTTCGGCATGGGTCAATTGATGCTCGAAAGACTTCATACGCTCGCTGGAATGTGCAAGATGCAAGCTACCGGTCTGAACGAAATGCGGATCATGTCCCGTAGATGCTTCAAAAGATCGCAGAAGATTCAGCGTGTAGTTGACGGCGTTAACCATTAATGGATCGCTTCGCAACTGTCCGATCTGCCCGGCCGCCTGTCTGGTTGTTTCGTCCGCGAGAGTGCTTTTGCGTTCCAACAGCAAAATGGATCGGCCCGTCTCCGCTTTGGCCAAATGGTAAGCGGTACTGAGTCCCCAAATCCCGCCGCCAATTATTACAACATCTACATTTTTTGACACAAAAAACCTCGCCCTATTTATTTCAAGAACATACTTTTTCTTACGTATCGCTTACTTTGGTTAACGTTTTTTTCCAAGCCAAGTGTACGCTATTCCATGATTCTGATGATCAACGATCGAGAATTTTCCGGTGAATCTGTCGGTAACCGACAAGCGGAAATATACACAATCCCTCCCACAAAGTTAGCTGGTGATTAAAATTAGATTTATTCATTACGAGACTGAAAGTGGAAGGTCAGACTACGCCTTGTTCCAACCCCTGTCCTCATACAGTAATATCTGCTAAGTTTGGTATATTGTGAGTTTCTGGAGTTTATTTGATGACGCAGCCGATCGCCGGAGTCTCACCCTCTACCGCGAGTGAAGCCACAAGCATGGTCGTATGGCCAGGGCTGACGGCCCTCTCCACCCCGCCTCTCGGACGCCTTGGTTGTACGCTCGGTCGACTCTACAGCATTGAAGCCGGGATAGGCAATATTCTGACCGTTGGTAACGTGTTTGCCTTGCTTTCCATTCCGATCGCCCTGCAAATGTTTTTTGCCGGCTTGCTGCCAGGACTTGCCCGTCGATATGTGCTGACCAATCGGCGCGTGATCGTGGAGAGATTGCAGTTTTCATGGTCGGCAAAATGGGTCGAAGAAATGGCCGTGAGCCTAGATAATTTTGACTCAATCGAGGTAGTCGTACTCCCCGGTCAAGCGTGGTACCCGGCCGGCGACCTTATCTTCCGAAATGGGGAGGTGGAAACATTTCGCCTGATGGGGGTGACGCGACCGGAAACGTTTCGTCGTACCTGCCTCAAAGCGCACACTTCTTTCGTGGGCGTGCAGCAGCTTGCCACCGTAAGCTGATCACTGTAACTCGGCTATGGGTAACCTTGTGGGCAATTGAACGGTTTGGGCATCGAGTTGATCGCGACGGTCGATTTCCTGGCTCCAATGCTGCGCTGCGGCAAGGGACGGATCGATCGAGACTGCTTTCTGGAACTGTGTTGCCGCAGCAGCCCGCTTGCCGTGCGTTTGCAATAGAAAACCCGCATTATAGTGCGCAACCGCCGGTGGATGCACTGCAAGTAGCGTGCGAAGTGCTTCCTCGGTCTGATCTTCTGCTATAAGCATGCGAGCTAGGTTGTTGCGATAGCGTATTTCATTCGGTTGAATTTCTGTAGCCCGCCGCATGGCAGCCACCGCATCCACCGTGCGACCACACTCCGCATAGCAGAGCCCCAGATCATTACATGCGGGCGCAGATTTAGGGTGTTCTTGACAAGCGCGCTCAAACCAGCCGCATGCTTGCTGCGGCTCTCCTTGGGCAACGAGAAGCCGTGCTAATCCCAGCTGCGCCTCGAGCAGCTGAGGTGACATTTTAAGCGCTGCGCGATAGTGGACCTCCGCTCCGCCATGTTCACCGGATCGCCCCAGCATACGCGCCATTTCAACATGAAGCTCTGCGGTTGGCGATTTTTCTTGCACCGATAACACCTCGGGCGGCCCCGGACCTTCTAATTTTTGATCCAAAGCGCAGCCTGCCAAAGGCAAAACTAACCAAAGAATCCAAGATCGACATCGGTGCTGGTCAATCACTTCGGTCCCGTCTTTCCGATTCTTGAACAAATTTTCGAGCGTGTTCTTGCGTCGTAACGGTTGTCAAAATCACCTCAACACCCGTATCGTCATTCGCCAATCGGGCCATCTGCTCCACAGCGGCCAAACGTCGCGACGTTTGATCAACGCTTTGCCCCGGCTCCACAAAGAGAACGCGACGCGTCGCTGGCCTGCAAGACAACACCCACTGCACTTGGCGACGGCCGCGGGTGTTCAGTTTTTCAGTACCCTCCTCGAAGTGTTCGTTGCGAATTGTATTTTGCGATTGCCAACCTCGCTCAATCATCAAACGGAACGGCTCACGCACCGATTGTTCGTCCATTAAATTGTAAGGGTGGGGCCAGCACTGACTGCGTTGATGGCTACGATAAAGTTCTCGTCGCGTTGCAGTTAGCCATCCCGCATCAAGGTCTGCAGCAGTGAAACCGATCGAACACAGCATGATGAGCAGAGTAAAATTTCGCATGACAGGCCTCTTAAAAGGCAAAAAACGGGGTGGCCGTTTGACGCCTGCTTTGCCAGCATCTTTTCGGCACTTCAAAAATGTAGCGAGACTTATTTCTTTGTATCGGGTGACAGGAGCTAAAACTCCGCGCTGAATGACCTTCAAATTAGATCGCAAAAAAATAAAGACGGTAGCAGCTCAAAAAACACGCGTAGCCAGTCTCGAGGAAACCGAGGCAAATTAGAAAATTTCAAGCTTCGCTTTTTGAATATTGCTTAGACACGTGATTAATCGCTCGAGCAAAACTCGAATAATTGAGGACTTTATTCATTTGTGACGCCTTGTTCGACCAAATAGAAACACTTGAAAAATGCGACTAACAAGCCACATAGCCCAAATTATTGAGGTCATCGGCTTGATTTTGTACTTTGTTTGTGTAGACTTTCCGGTCCCGCCAGCTGAAATTTCTTTTGAATCCTGCCAGCATGCTGAGTCGGATTCTCAAGTGAAATTGAGATCTCTCACTCGCGTAAATGCAATCAAAGATTGCTGCAGAAATATTGAATAAAATTTACTGTAATTCTCAATCACGCCACCGATTCAAAACATCGAGGAGAATGTCATGAAACATCGAATAAGGCTGAGTATCGCGTTACCAGTAATCGGGATTACAATTCTCAACATAATTCTTTTGGCAGCTCAAACGGGCATCGCTTACGCAGATGACGATGGTGCTGCTGCAAAAACAGATCCGCTCGAGGGCCTGAAATGTTTCATTATGAAAAAGAAGGATGTAAAAGGGAAAAAAGGCGCTAAAGAGATGGACTACAAGGGTGGCAAGCTCTACCTTTGCTGCAAGTCTTGCATTCGGCGTATTGAAAAAAAGCCTGAGAAGTATGAAGCGCAAGCCAACCACCAAATGGTATATACAGGCCAGTTCGTACAGGAAGCTTGCCCGCTCAGTGGCAAAGCCATTGGGCCAGATTCCCCGGCATTAGATATTCAAGGTGTAGAAGCAAAGTTTGCTGATGACGCCGAGTTGGCGAAAGTAAAAGACCTAGATGTTGCTGAACAGATTGAGACTGTTTTCGGTAAGGATGGTTTCGAGGCAGGCAAGTTCAAGCTAGTCAAAGTTGGTGTTTAGCGTATGTGAAGCTAACCAAAATAGATGCAAATTATGTTGGCGATAAAAACAGGACGGTATCCACCGTCCTGTTTTTTTTAATGACGAATTGCTTTCAAGCATGGTCGCTTCAGTGATCACTCTACCGTGACACTTTTGGCAAGATTACGTGGCTTATCAACATCGCAGTCACGAAGGACTGCAATGTGGTAAGCAAGCAGCTGAAGTGGAATGCTCATCACGATCGGTTCTAGAAAATCGTCAACCGGAGGAACTTCGATGATGTCATCGGTA
>DLCF01000071.1:19504-24762 GCA_002480485.1 Planctomycetaceae bacterium UBA7805 | reverse complement strand
TGCCAGAATCGGCTCCGGATTAATTAGTTTCTCAAGAGTTTCGGCTTCGGTTTCAACCACCGGAGCGGCAGCCTGTTCGGCAGGAGTCGTTGATTGGGATGAATCGTCGGGCGATCCACCACTACATCCGGCAAAAAATGCCACACAAATCATCCAACATAGGAATTTTAAGTTCATCGCACCGTAATCATGAGTGTGGAGGAAATGATTGAGATCGTACTCGTTTGGATCATGTCACTCAAACCAATCGAACGCAACCGTAATGCCCATTTTGATAGCTTTCGTCAGCCGTCAGACCCGCCATAATGACATATCCAACCAACCCGGTCTATTGGCAGCAAAACCATGAATATTGTACGGAGCGATCGGTCGGGTGGCCACTAGGCGAATCATCGAGTGAATCCGCTTGAGTTTTGCCCCGCAGACCGTTCGGGGTGGTGCCGCTGATTGAAAATCCCCGGATCGAAAGGGTCGCGGGGACGAAATGTGAGGGCTCGCCGCGAGCGGTCACCATGCGCCTGCGTTTTGAGGCCTGAATTTACATCGGATTCCGCTAAATTAAATAAAGCGTTCGATGAAATACGACTTGCCGCCGTGCGCTTTGCGACAGTCGCGCGCTCCGGAGCAGACGCAACAGATTTTCGCAGTTCATTGTCGTCTTCAACGACGAAATATTGCATCCACGCTGACAGACGACGGGCGGTGATCGATTCCGGTGACCAAGAGTCTCTTCGGCTGCCCCTCTGCTGCGTAGATGACGCAAAGTGTGGTGTTCCCGCAAAGTAAAGTAACGGGCTATTCTCGACATTCTCATGATCGATCCACTGTATTACCGATTGTAGATTTCGAAGCGTGACCCGCCGCGATGGCTGTCGTCCTCGGGCACTGCGGTGCAGTAGGAACTGATTGTCTGCACCCATGCCATGGCACCCGCGCGTGCTGCAACTGTTCAGAAGTATTGGTTGAACTACTCGGGTGAATGACTCAACGACTTGGGAGGGCAGGTGGTCAAATATTTCCTCCAGCTCTTTTGCATCGGTTGGCAATCGTTGTGGCCTTTGTTCAGATCGATCTGTTTGACGTATTTGGTTTGCCAGTTCCAGCTGTCTCCGAATGAGGTCAACTCGAGGGTGGTCCGGACGCTTGAGTATTCCCTCGTCAAGCTGTGCTTGAGCCTCGCGAAGTAAATTTTCATCCAGGCACCATTGGGCGAGACGCAGATGATCAGCCGCCTTACCGAATCGAATCTGATGTTGCAGGTAAAGGTAAGCGTCCCCAAGATTTTGGCAAATGCGTTCGACTTGCTCCTGCGGAAGCCTGATTTCAGTGTGAGGCTGGATAACCAAATAATGATTTCCGTGAAGCGCAATTTCGCCGCGAATGAGTTGTCTGTTCTTAAGCAGAATGATCTTTGATTCACGCAGCGAACTGTCATCGGCATACATTCTTACCGAGAAAAATCCGAGGATAACGAGGATTAAAGTCGTGACTAGAGAATTCTGGATTTGCAAAGAGGGTACCCTTTATCGGCAAATCAGCTCGATGGGCTAAACGGGGCTGAGGGACCAGACCACAGTGCCGTGGCGTGGAGGCAGAGCGTAGGTCACAGATCGCGCGGAGGTCAAGACGATAATTCCACCAAGCCATGGATCGAGCATGCAGCGTATTCGAAATAGGGGGGTACCGGAGGTGGCAGATGTTCCAGTATCTTGCTAGCAATTCATGCGATCCAATCAACAATTTGCCCCGACCGGCACACGCGTTGAAGTGTGTCGGCATTGAAATTTGGATGCACTTTTAGAGGCCTAGAGGCCGCTTCGGTGACCATGGCAAGAAAAATACGCTGTTACAAGACAAACGGGGAGGGGCTTGCAGAACTTTGTTTGGTGCAGCAGTCCGGTTCGGACTCCCTTGGCTCAGATCAAGTGCGGGTGGCCGTTCACGCAGTTTCGCTAAATTATCGTGATTTGCTTGTTGCCCGTGGAGCCTATGGCGGTCCGCAGAATCCGCCGATCATTGCAGCATCCGACATGTCGGGAGTAGTTCTCGAGGTGGGCAGTGATGTTCATTCGGTGAAGGTTGGAGAGCATGTAATTAACGCACCGGTGCCTGCATGGCTGGATGGCAGACTTCAACGGAATTGGTCCCGCACCTTTGTGGGCGGCCAGGGTACTGATGGCGTTCTAGCCGAGGAAGTGATTTATCCCGCCTCCGGTCTGGTGTCTGCGCCTGGCAATACGTCGCATGAACAAGCCGCAACTTTGGTGGTAGCCGGGTTGACCGCCTGGGCGGCACTGGTCACACACGGGGCAGCCAGTCCCGGGAAGTGGGCTTTGATCCACGGGACGGGCGGCGTGGCGATTTTCGCTGCCCAACTTGCCGCAATGCTCGGGGTTCAAGTAATCCAGACGACCTCGAGTTCGGAGAAATCAAAACGACTTAAACAAACCCTGGGCGTTGCCGAGACACTAGATTACCGTGACAAAAATTGGCCCGATCAGGTCCGCGACCTTACGTCCGGACGCGGTGTGGATATTGTCGTGGAATTAGCCGGTGGTGACTGCTTGGGAAGGTCGATCGAAGCCTGTAATTATGGCGGCCGGGTAGGCGTGATTGGTGTTCTAGACGGGCTGGAGAGTCGAATTAACGTGTTTTCACTGATAATGCGACAAGTTTCGTTACGCGGAATCTATATGGAATCGGTTGCGGAATTGGATCGTTTTGCCCGCGCGGTAGAGGCTGGCAAGCTGACTCCAGTGATTGATCGGATTTTCGGCTTTGACGATGTCATGGCCGCCTATGCATATCTAGAGAGTCAGCATCACTTCGGAAAAGTTGTCATTCGGGTGCGTGACGATTGAGATTTTTGGAGAGTACCCTGTCCATGTCCCAAAATTCCTGTTTCGGTTATCGTTGATAGTAGACGAAACCTTTCTGAAAATAGTCGAGTTCACGAAAGCTGGTTGGTGAGAAAAGCAGATGTCCAGTCGTAATCAATCAGAAATAGAGTGCGGCCGAGCCCGACGGTTTGAGGGTAAAACCGTGGCGATAACCGGCCCCAGTATGCACGGCATCGGCGGTTCGATCGCTTTTCGTTTGGCCGAGGAAGGCGCCTCGCTGGTGTTACTTGGTCTGGAGGAACCCACTGCCTTGGTGGAGCAACTGCAGCCCCTCGATTGCACCGTAGATTTCTTTCAGTGTGATGTGGCAGATACCGCTGCAGTCGGTTCCGCTTGCGCTGCAATTGTCGATAATGGCATCGAAATTGATGTCTTGGTGAACAACGCGGGGGTAGACTGGTCTAGTCCTTTTCATTTAATGGATGAAACGAAATGGCGTGAAATTATTGACGTCAATTTTGCAGGTGTCTTGCGTGTGAGTCAGGCCTTGCTTCCGCAGTTGGAGAAGCAGAAGGGCGTGATTGTCAATATTTCGTCCGCAACCGGCTGTGCTGGGGCAGTGGGTCTTGCGGCATACGGCGCGAGTAAAGCGGCAGTCAACAGCCTAACTCAGTCACTTGCTGCCGAGTATGCGAATAAAAAAGTGCGGGTGGTAGGAGTTGCCCCAGCATTGGTCCGCACGCCAATGGTCGCCCCCTATGTAGAGAGTGTAACTGCGGAGGACTGGGAAGCAATTCAGCGATGTCATCCACTGGGAATTGGTTTACCGGATGATGTAGCTGCCGCGGTCGCTTTCCTGGCATCAGCAGAAGCGCGCTGGATCTCCGGAGTCACGCTGCCGATGGGTTGGATTGCGCATTGGCCGATGCCGGCAATGCAGAATGGCGGTCTGAATTCTGCTAACGACTGAGACCCACGAAGAAGTGGAAGTTGCGAATCCGATCGGTCGGGGCTCGTTGCACAGGCACCGCAAAGCCGAGGGCGAGCGGAACCGGTCCAAGTGCGGGGACATTAAGCCTTAATTCGAAACCTGGTGAGATCCTAACATTCGACCAGTCAATCGACATATTTCGCTCCACTGTTCCAGCATCGACGAAAAATGCCCCGAACACATTATCACTGGCCGTCAACGGGAAAAGGTATTCGGCACTGGTGAGTGCCTGGAGATGTCCACCTACAATCACATCGCCTACCTTTGGAGATGCACCACGGAAGAAGAAACCACGAATCGTTGCAAAACCACCAGCATAGAAGTTATCGTAAATCGGCGTGTCACTGCCGGTCACACCGAAGGTGCCTGCGAGACCGAGCGTGTGGCGCCCCGATCCATCTGGTCGCTGTCGTACCACGAAGTATTGTCGGCCATCGAGCACAAAAGTGGGATACTGCCAAGTGCCGATTGCCTGATCGAATGCCAGTTCGATGAGGTGCCCTTCAGAGGGTAGGTAGGCGTTATCGCGCGTGTCATGCATTACATCCCAGCGGAAGGCGATCAATTGGTTCTCGCCGACCACTTCCTGTAAAACAGGTGGTGTGGGGACTGAGGGATCGAGGATATTGATTTCCTCATAACGTGTTGAGAACGTGGTGGAGAGGTCTGGCTGGTCAGGGAATATATAACCAAGACTTCCGCGTGCACCCCAGCGACGCTCATCCCAGTTGATGTACTGACGTTCATAGTAAAATGCACTCAGCCCGAAACTTACGGAGCTGTTGAATAGATATGGCTCGGCAAAACTCATCGAGTATCGCTGTAGCTCCGTACCGGGAAGTGCCTCAAGTCGAAATTGCTGACCCGCCCCGCGGAAAGCCTGTCCGTTTCTCCAATCGTCAAGGCCGGTCGGCCAACGGAAGAGATCAAAGTTCTGTTCATCGATCACGACATTACCGAGTAAACCCGAATCGGAGTTTACACCTACACCAAACATGATCCGCCCGGTCTGTGCCTCCTCGAGCATCACGTCAAGATCGATCGGTGTTGGGTAGGGTGTTGCGACCAGCGGTGTACTGGGGAGAAATGGAGTCGAATTTCTTGCTCCGGTGTATTGTGCGAGTTTAACAGGTGGCACATTAGCCGATGCCCCCGAGGCATTTGGCGGTTGTTCCAATCCAGCGCCGGCCGGATAAGGGGTAACTGGTGTGCGATTTGCCTGCGGCGTGTAGGGTGTGGCCGTTCCCTGGGCCGTGCGGTAGACAGGAACCTGACCTTCGGGGTTGCTGCGATTAGTGCCGGTAACCACCCCGTTTGTCTGACTCGTGGGGTAAGGTTGGTTCTTTCGATACCAAGGGGTGTCAGCGGCGGCGCTGCCCGTGTTGTCGACTGAGCTAGGCGCAGTGCTATATCGCGGATTGGGTGTG
>DLCF01000071.1:0-19180 GCA_002480485.1 Planctomycetaceae bacterium UBA7805 | reverse complement strand
TATCGCGGATTGGGTGTGCTGGCGGGCACATTTTGGGCGGTAGGCTGGCGGTAAGGTTTTGCGGCAGGGTAACGGTAAGGCTTTGCCGACGATGGCTGATAAGGATTGCCACTCGCACCCGATTGATCACTTGCTCGAACTGCCCCGGCGCTAGGAATATCTGAAATCCGAGAACCACCGTAGGTCGGTTGCTGTCCCCGAATGATCACGGGCTCTTTGGCAACTTTAGGTGTTTGCTTGGTTACCGGTTTACCGGTAGACATCGGAATTGGATCGGCTAAACGCTGCGTCGTGAGTCGACAACAACCGTTCGCTGTCAGCAATGTGACCAGAAGCAGGCTGTGCAAATAGACAGTGCGTAAGATCATCGTGAGGCCCTCCCTGTGCCGGGTGGGGCAGCACGATCGGGGCTTTGCCCTCGAAAACTCTGTTCACTGTTAAGATCGCCGATACTGTCACTTTCCTCGGGAGTCCTGAATACGATTTTTGGTCGCACACCTTTCTGTGCGTCATTCAAAAATAGACCGCTTGCTTGCAATCTGCGCTCGCTATCGCGAATTTTACGAATATCAATAATGTCACCGGGCCGTAGATCAACCCGATTCAAGGCAACGGTTCTTTGAGTGTGGGGATTATCGCCTGCTATCTTCACATTGATTCGACCCACGCGATATCGATTCCCCTCGACGATGTCATAAACAAGGTCTATCTCCGGAGACTTCTCCAGCGTCCGCGGGGAAGGTTTGATATCTGCGAGAATGAAGCCCAGGGCCCCATAGGCGTCGATCAGAGCAGCTACGTCCGTCTGCATAGTTGATAAATCAAAGTAGTCGCCGGACTTCAGGCTCAAAAGTGGTTCCAGTTGTTCAGCCCCGAAGAGTGCATTTCCTTCGAACTGCACATCACGGATTTTGAATCGTGGCCCCTCATCAATCACGAAGGTCAGATTCAACCAACGGTCATCATCTGTAAATTCCATTGAGCGACCAATTCTCGCGACCATGTAACCAAGGCTACGGTAATATGAGGTCAGCCGATTTACATCTTCATCAATTTTACGTCGATCCACGTAACCGCCCGCTAAGGGAGTCGCATATTTAATCCGGCTGGGTTTCGATTCAATCTGTGTCTTCAGTCGCGCACCTGACACAATTGAGTTTCCGATGAACTTGACCGACCAGATCCGTTGTTGCGGACCCTCGTCGACCAGAAAGATGGCCCCCCGATCTGATCGACTGATGCCTTCCTTGATTTCAACTTGAACCTTGTTAAACCCTTTTTCGTTATAGAAAGATAGAACTTTCTGTCGGGCATCCTCGACCGCCATGATGTTCAGCGGGTCGCCAACTTTCAACTCAGATTTTTTAGTAAGTGTGCGGGCAGAGATTTCGTCGTTGCCGATGAAATAGATATATTCGAGTTTAGGAAATTCGAAAACTTCGAAAATCACCACGACTGAATTCGGCTCGGGTGATGGTCGTGTTTTTACCTTGACATCAAAAAGACCCTTGATCTTCGTCAGGTTGCGGACATCATGTTGCAGTTTGATAGTGTCTAGCGGTTCACCGGTCCGCGAATCGATCTTTTCACGGATTTTCTTTTTGCTGACCGAACGATTGCCTTTGATTTGAATGGCAGCAATCGTCGTCTCGCCCTCCTGAGGCGCACGCGTCAGCGGGTTATCGAGGGAAAGCTCAGTCGCCGCAATCGATTCTTGCGCATCGGCCTCCGCATCCGTCTGCGCAGCGATCGCCACGGGCAGAGGACAGAGTCCACTGATCCACGCGCAGGCCAAGAGCCAGCGACTAACAGAACCTCGCAACATAAATAAATTCCCTGATGCGAATACAAGGAGGGGGCACCGTTAAACCAACAGGGACCCGCTATCCACTGTCAGATTGAAATGGTTTAACTTGCAAACGATGCGTAGAAATACAGAAGTCGGCAGCCAGTCACAAGCCGAGTTCATTGGACCTCTCTTGTCAGGCAAGGGGAGCTGGCAAATCAGGGCATTAAACAGCCGCCTGCAAGCAGATACGTCAGCGAAAGATCTGCTATCAAACAGTCAGCAAAATTCCTAGAATTCCGACTCTGTGCCATAAGATTCAAATTCACTGTACTCGTGCCTTTCCGCATTTTTGAAACGCGTAAACTGCTGGAACCAGTGTAATTTGACCTCGCCGGTGGGACCGTTCCGCTGCTTTGAAATAATGATGTCGGCTTCACCAAGACAGTTTCGCGGATGACTGCCGTCCTTCATCTGCTCCCGTTCTTGCGCCGTAAGATAATATTCCTCTCGATGCACCATCAACACCACATCGGCATCCTGCTCAATCGCACCTGATTCGCGTAGATGGCTTAGTTTCGGTCGATTGTCTTTTGTCATTTCTGCCTGACGATTTAGCTGTGCTAGGCAGATGATCGGAACTTTTAGTTCGCGCGACAAAATTTTCAATCTTCGCGCCATTTTGGCGACCTGTTCCTGCCTCGGGTCGGAAGCATTGTCGGGTTGGATCAATTGAAGATAATCGATCACAATCAGGCCTAAACTACCCTGTCGCCGTTTGAGGCGACGCGCTGTCGCACCGATTTCCGTCACAGTCCGAGAAGGCGAATCATCTACAAAAAGCGGACTCTTGCCGAGTGTAGCCGAGACATCGATTAATTTTTTGTGATCCTCCGCGGAGAGAAAACCACTGCGGAAAGTTTCACCTGAGATCTCACCCAGCGAACACATCATACGTTGGACCAATTCCAATCGCGACATTTCAAGACTGACAAACAGCGTTGGCTGGCTTTCTTCGACCGCCGTATACTCGGCAATGTTGGCCGCCAGAGCTGTCTTACCCATGCTAGGTCGGGCTGCGATGATCACCAATTCGGAAGGGTGTAACCCGCCGGTCAGTTTGTCCAGATCCGTGAACCCGGTCGGCAAACCGGATGCCCCTCCCTTGGCACGGGCATCAATTTGCTCGAAAGCTTCCATCAGCACATCGTGGATTTCGACCACTTCACTCGACGGGGCACGCTGATCGCGAATTCGAAAGATCCGTTCCTCAGCCTGATTAAGCATTTCCCGGCTAGGCTGAGTCTGTTCATACGCATCCCGCACAATTTCGGTCCCAGTGTGAATCAAGCCGCGGATGACCGCTTTGTCGCGTACTAGGTTGGCATAGTAAACCACATTGGCTGCGGTAGGGACCGACTGGGTTATTTCGGCTAGAAAAGCCGCACCGCCAATATTTTCATAATCTCCCTGACGTTTGAGCCGCTCGATCAGGAGGGTCATGTCGATTCGCTCACCATCTTCGTACATCTCTTTAATGTGCGTGAATAGCGTGCGATGTGCGCCATCGTAGAAATCGTCTGGGTGAAGTATTAATGAAACATCGTCACAGACTTCGGGGAGTACAAGAATACTGCCGAGTGTGTTGCGTTCCGCTTCTAGGCTGGCCGGAAGTTGACGGTCAAATAGATGCGGTTGACTTCCACCAAACTTACCGCCGGTCTTTTTCGGTCCATCGATGGTTGACATCTACTTCATGGCCTCTGATTCACACCCTTGAGGAGGCTGCGTGTGCTGCAGCTTTAATCTCGAAGCGACGACTTACAAGTCCAACAATTGCGTTACCGGACTCATTCGTATTCTGCCACAACTACGCGTCTCGCAGACCTCATCGGCCTCTCAATAACTGACGTTGTACACCACCTCGCTCCTTGCGACGGGTTCCGAGTCAGATATCCCCGTTTACTTGGCGGAGCCCTCTTCTTCGACCGTTGGGACAATCCAGACCTTTACCGCACTTTCGACTTCCTTGCCAAGATGGATTTTCACTGTGTAAAGCCCCAATTCTTTGAGTGGTCCTTCCAGTCGCACCTGATCTTCGCTGATCGTAAAATCGATCCGTTTCAGGGCTGACACAATCTCTACCGCTCCCACACTCCCGTAAAGATGCCCTTCGTCATTGGCATTCGCCTCGATTGTCAAGCTCTGCTCCGAGAGACTCGAAGCCAACGTACGTAGTTTGGCCACGCGTTGCTCCTCGATTGATTGCAATCGAGCACGATGTTTTTCTACCATTCGCTTGTGGTGATCGGTGGCCAACGTTGCCAGCCCTTGTGGTAGCAGGTAGTTTTTTGCAAATCCTGGTTTAACCTCAACGACATCGCCCTGGGATCCGAGTCCGTCGATAGACTGGATCAACAGAAGTTCAATGCCCCCCCGGGGACCGTGTGGCAATCGTCGCTGTCGTGCCACATTGATTTTCCGTACTCGCTTTTTTTCTCGGACTTTGGCCATGATTCAATAGATGCTGCTAGGGTTGTGATGGATACACTCAGTGTCGTAACGGTCGTTTCGCTACAACACCATGATGGTTGATTTTCTTCGTGTCACCGACTGAAGGATATAAAAGATTTTTTCTGATTAAAAGGGAATGTCATCAGGAGGTGGTTCCGAACTGATCTCAGGCGCATTATCGGACACTGAAGCGGTTGCCGGTGCCGATGAAGACGGCCCGCCACCACCGGATGCACCACCACTTCGTCCGCCGAGCATTTGCATTTTCTCTCCAACCACGCGTAGTTTGGATTGTTTTTGTCCGTCTTTTTCCCAGCGATCAAGCTTTAATCGACCTTCAATCAACACTGAGGAACCTTTACTGAGATACTCACTGGCCACTTCGGCCGTGCGTGCCCACAAGGTGATGTCGATGAACTGCGTCTCATCGACCCACTCTCCCGACTGATTTTTGCGGCGATCATTTACCGCCAAGCCAATTTCGGTGACCGCGGTCCCGCTGGAGATATAACGTAGCTCTGGGTCCCTGGTCAGATTACCGACCAGAATCACACGATTGTAGCTTGCCATTTTCTCCTCCTTCGGATTGCTTTAGTGAACATTTGTACACTACCAAGGATAGCCCAGCACGGTCTGCGGGGCAAGCGGTCGGTCACTCGGCTTCCAAGGTCGTTGCAACCGAAACGTCCTCCAATTCCTTTTGTCCCTCGGCCGGACGAGCCGGTCGCTCCGCAGGCTCACTCTGCTTCACTGACTGCTGGGCATGGCTGATAAGGGCGTCGGCGATCCGAGGGTCGATCCGGATTACCAAATGCCGCAGCAGATCGTCATCGCGGTTCGCCTGCTGATTGAGGTCTGCAATTTTCTCGCCATCCATCCGGAAATAGGTCAGCCAGTAGGTCCCTTTGCGCTGCCCGTTGATCGGATAGGCCAATCGCCGCTCTTCCCAGAGTCGACTTACCAGAACCGTGCCCTCCTGCTTTTCGATTAGCGACTGGATAGAGCCGGCGACCCCCTCCGGATCCCGACCGTAGCGGTTGGAATTCAGGATAAACAACCCTTCGTAAATGTATTCAGCCAAAATAATAGTCCTCGCGTTTTTGTGATTTAATCCCGATTGAATTCTGTGTAAGCTGTCGGCCCCACCTATTTCTAAACTTGGGTCTCAGTTGAATTGATTCATGGTTTTACCAATTCCCTCGCCAGTCCACACGGCTGCAGCATTGCTTGCCGTGCTGATCAGCATTATGACCTCGTCTTGTTCCTTTTTAGCAAACTTGCCCAATACAAATCCGGCCGCATCCCAATTTTCCGGAACTGGCCCGATACCCAGCCTCAACCTGGCGAACCGATCGTTGCCCAATCGCCGTGCAATGTCGGCGAGCCCTTTTTGACCACCGGAACTCCCACCCGGCCGGATCCGCAGTTTTCCAAGCGGCAGGCTGAAGTCATCACAAACCACGAGCAATGCATCTTCCGGTAATTTGTAAAAGTCACGAGCCGCTAGCACACTTCGACCACTCTCATTCATGAAGGTGTGGGGTGCGAGCAACAGCACCTGCTCGCCAGCAATCTCTGCTTCGACAAGTTCGCCGTGAAATTTCTCCTTCGAAACTGTTTTACCGTAACGTCGTTTTAGCTCGGCTAGCACCATCCAGCCGATGTTGTGTCTCGTCTCTATGTATTTGCGACCGGGATTTCCCAGGCCAACCACAATTTTCATCAAACCGCCTCAGGCGCAGCTGCCATTTTGCTCAGGCATCTGTTCAGGATTCGGCTGCATCCGTCGCCTCTTCGTCCGACGCTTTCCTGCCAATAACCTCAGGCTCCGCGCCATCAATGCCGATTGGCTGTGCCTCCTCGTCCACATCAGGTGAGGGTTCGTTACACTGCACGAAAATCATGTCCGAGCTGCAGGTCAACTTAACACCTTCCGGCAATTCTATCTCTCCGGCAGTAATCGACTGCCCTAATTCCAGGTGATTAATGTTGATTTCAACTTTCTCCGGGATTGCCACGGCTGCACATTCCACCACCGTGTCATGTGCCATCTGATTTATGACGCCACCCGCATTGGTTCCAGGTGCGACGCCACGCAGTTCAACGCTTACAGAAACCTCGATTCGCTCATCGGCTTTTACGCGCGTGAAATCGATGTGCAAAATGCGGTTGCCCATCGGGTCCCATTGAATGTCGCTAATCAATGCACTCTCTTTCAAATCGCCTGCCAATTCAATCAGAGGACTTCCATGCTGGACTGCTACAGCCAGGGCATTGCTGTCGACCGAGAGACTAACATTCTCTGCACCGTGACCATAAAGCACCGCAGGCGTTCGGCCTCGTGCCCGGTCTCGCCGCGCGTTGCGTTTGCCACGCGTCTCACGTTTTTCTGCTTTGAGTGTGTCTGCCATGCAAAGGACCCTTCTCCCCGGACGAAATTAATATGGAATTTGGCAATTCTCGCATAAAGCAACATAATTTCAAGTGCGAGCGTCGCGTGGATTTCACTGTTTTCACACGATACTGCCCGCCCGATGCCCATCGGTTCAGTTAACCCCGTTTCAATGGTCCCGGCGACGGTGCAGGCACCACGATTTCAGTCGAAAAGTCGACTTACCGACTCATTCCGATGGATTCGCTTGATGCCCTCACCCAGAAGGGTCGAAACACTCAGCACCGTGATTTTCGGCAATAAATGGGTTTCCGTGAGTGGGATGGTGTCGGTCAGCACGATGCTTGTGATCGGTGCTTGCTTGAGCCGCTCAATGGCCGGCCCACAAAGAACGCCGTGCGTGGCGGCAACGTGAATCTCCGCAGCCCCGTTCCGCTGAAGAATTTCTGCCGCTCCGCAAATTGATCCGGCAGTGCTAACAATGTCATCAAACATTAGCACAACCTTTCCGTCGACTGGGCCGCCGATTATATTTTCCTGACTTGTTTTCTCGGCACTACTCCGACGTTTATCCACGATCGCTAGTTTGCCACCAAGTCGCTTCACGTGACCCAGGGCCCGCTTGATGCTGCCCTCATCGGGACTCACGATTACGATTTTATCTCCGGTAACATCATGCGCGAGAAAATGTTCGTTCAGCACGGGTGCTGCATACAAGTGATCCACCGGCACGTCGAAGAATCCCTGGATTTGAGCCGCGTGCAAATCCATGGTCAGCACCCGATCCGCACCGGCACGCGTAATTAGATTCGCAACCAACTTCGCCGTGATCGGCACACGTCCCTCATCCTTGCGATCTTGTCTTGCGTAACCGTAGTAGGGCATCACCGCGGTCACCCGCTCGGCACTTGCTCGCTTGCAACTCTCGATCATGATCAACAATTCCATTAGGTTATTGTTGACCGGGGGGCCGGTCGGCTGGATCAGAAAGACATCCCTTCCTCGGATATCCTCCTCGATTTTGCAGGAGATTTCACCATCCGGGAAATCACTGAGGGCAATTTTCCCCCGGGGTAATCCTAGATAGTTGCAGATTCGCTCCGAGAGTTCTGGATTGGCCCGACCACTGAATATTTTTATGTCTTTCATGATGCATTTGCTTGCAGGCGTTCCATTTCTGCTTCCACGATACTGAGGTCTTCCATCGTGTTTATACTTAGCGACTCGCACGGCTTTAGCACGTCAAGCGCCATCACTTCTTTTCCCATCTTCATGAGGATTCCCGGACAATCGGTAATGTAATATTCACCCTGTGCATTGGTATTGTCGAGAGATTTGAGTGACACTAGCAAGTCCCCACAGTCAAAAGTGTAACAACTCAGGTTGACTTCTTTGATTTGCTTTTGCTGCTCGCTAGCGTCCTTCTGTTCAACAATCCCCACAAACCGGTTCTCAGCATCACGCAGCACGCGTCCGAAACCAGTCGGATCATCGCGGTATCCTGTTCCTAGAATACATGCCGGCGATTGAGAATCAAACGCGTGAAACAAAGCCGTAATCGATTTTTCCTGCATCAGGGGCGAGTCACCCGCCACAATCAGAACCGCGCCCTCTATTCCCGCAAGTGCATCGCGACACATCATTACGGCATGACCGGTTCCGAGTTGCTCGGTCTGCTCTACAAAGATCACGTCTTTACGTGAAGACAACTGTTCGCGGACCAGATCGCCACGATGTCCGATGACAACAATCTGACGCTCGACCCCTGCCTCGCGGAGTGTGTCGAGTACATATTCGATCATCGGCCGACCACATACGGGGACCAGGACTTTGGGTAAATCGGATTGCATCCGGGTCCCTTTTCCGGCGGCCATCACAATGGCAGTGCGTTGTTTCATGACATCCCCTGGATTCGCTTATTTGCAGGTTTGGCCGTGCTCTCTCTCACAGTGCAACGACACGGCAGCGCTACTATGACCTATCTTGCGCGCGTCTACTAGACACTCCGGCAACCAGGTCTTTCCAACACGCTTATGGCTTTCCTGTCGATAGGGTATCTGCTAGGCTCAAAGATTCCCCAAGCTCCAACGATGGAGATTGGGGTTTATTTATTTTCGGCGTTTAACGGGCCCGAGGATCAAGACGGTGCCGATGCAGCAGGCAATCGAAAAAGCGGATGTCCTGATTGAGGCGTTAGGTTGGATTCGAGAACTCCGCGATAAAACCACGGTCATCAAACTCGGTGGCAGCGTGATGGAGGATGAGACAGCCCTGCGTCATCTATTGCTCGACGTGGTTTTCATGGAAACGGTCGGAATGCGACCGGTGATTGTGCATGGGGGGGGAGGGGCGATCAGTCGCGCCATGGAAACCGCGGGACTCAAGCCGCATTTTGTGCAGGGGCGCCGGGTCACCGACGATGCTGCACTGGCGATCGTTGAGCGGGTGCTTGCTTGTGAGGTGAATGAGCACATCGCAAAGACGATTGAATCGCTCGGGGGGCGGTCGATGCCGCTCAATTTCCAATCCAGTAATGTCCTGTTCGGCCAAAAACTTGAGCTGACTGATGCCGAGGGAGAGCAAGTTGATTTGGGTCACGTGGGAGAGGTTGTTCGTGTCGATCGGATGGTGATTGAGAATTTAAGTTATGCAGGAACGGTGCCCGTAATTCCATCAATGTGTTTGGATGACGGTGATGAGGCGAAGAAATACAACGTGAACGCCGACACCGCAGCGCGGGCTGTTGCTGAGGCGCTCGGGGCAGAAAAACTTGTTTTGCTCAGCGACGTGAGTGGTGTCTATCGTGACAAAGCGGATCCATCGTCGCGGATAAGCTCGCTTACTCCCAAAGAGTGCGCTGAGCTTTTAAGTCGCGGGGCCATCAATGGGGGCATGATTCCTAAAGTTCAGGCTTGCCTTGAGACGTTAAAGGCTGGAGTCGCCAAAGCCCACATTATTGACGGACGATTACGGCATTCATTGCTGCTTGAAATCTATACGAATGATGGCGTCGGTACCCAGATTTTGAGGAGCGCGCGATGAGCATCCAGCCCCCACCAACGGGTGCAATCCGTGAGCAATTTGCGCGGTTTGTGGTGCCCAACTATGGGCGGTTTCCGGTGGAACTGGTCCGCGGAGAGGGCTCCCATGTCTGGGACAGCTCAGGCCGACGTTACCTTGATCTATTTCCTGGGTGGGGGTGTAATCTCCTCGGGCACTGTCCCCCGCCAGTCGTTGCGGCGGTCAAGTCGCAGGTTGACGCGTTGATCCACGTCCCCAATACCTGGTACACCGCGGTGCAAGGCCGCTGGGCAGAGATGCTCTCGGAGCGATCATTCGGGGGCCAGGCTTTTTTCTGTAACTCGGGCACCGAGGCGAACGAAGCGGCGATCAAACTGGTTCGCCTGCACACTCCGAGGGAAAGGTTTAAGATTGTTACCTTTACCGGCGGGTTTCATGGACGCACACTCGGCGCGACGGCGGCTACAGCGCAGGTAAAATATCATGAGGGTTTGGGGCCTTTGATGGCCGGTTTCCGCTATGCACCTTTCGGTGATCTTGAGGCGGTGCGAAAGCTGGTCGATGACGAAACATGCGCAATCCTCATCGAGCCGGTACAGGGTGAGGGGGGCGTGCAGCTTCCTCCAGAGGGCTTTCTCGGCGGATTGCGGGAGATTTGCGATGAACATCAGCTGCTGCTGGTCTTTGATGAGGTGCAAACCGGATGTGGACGAACTGGAGAGTGGTTCGCTTACCAGCATTTCGGTGTGGTGCCGGATGTAATAACTCTTGCCAAGTCACTTTGTGGAGGAATTGCCGGCGGTGCCTTGCTTACAACGCCAGAGATCGCACCGAGTCTGCGTCCCGGAATGCATGCGGCCACCTTTGGTGGCAACCCGATCGCCGCGGCCGCCGGAATCGCAACACTCGAGATGATCGAGGCTGAGGGGTTACTCGAACGAGCCCGAGTGCTGTCAGATTATTTTTGCAGTCGTTTCGAATCGCTCCGCGATTCCTGCTCGCTAATTCGAGAGGTCCGAATCCTCGGCTTGATGATCGGTCTGGAGGTGGAAGCCGATGGTAGTGCCATCGTGCAGCGGTGCCTGGAAGAAGGACTTCTGGTCAACTGCACCCAGGAGCGGGTGATTCGTCTGCTTCCCGCGATGACCCTCGATGACAGCGAGGCGGAGGAGGGCTGCCACATCCTTGAGCGAATACTAAAAGATCTCTCTTAATGTGAACTAGTCTTGCCGAAGTGCCAGTTATGCGACATCTTCTCACCCTCTTTGATTTGCAGCCGATGGAACTCGAGGCGATCTTTACGATCACGCGAGATCTGAAAGAAAAATTTGCTGCAGGCCTCAGGGAGCCGATACTTCCGGGACGCGTATTGGCAATGCTTTTCGAGCGACCGTCGCTGCGGACCCGTGTTAGTTTTGAGGCCGCCATTCTGCAACTAGGCGGTGGCAGTCTTTTCCTCGGTGAGGATGTGGGTTTCGGAAGTCGCGAGAGCGTTGAAGATTGTGGTCGCGTGCTCGGTCAGTTTGTCGATGTGATTGTCTCACGGACGCGGGAGCATCAGCGTCTGGTCGAGTTTGCCTCGCATTGCGCCTGCAGCGTGATTAATGGGCTTTCCGAGCAGGCCCATCCCTGCCAAGCCCTGGCTGATCTCTACACGATTCGCGAACAGCTGGGCGGCCTGAAGTCGTTGCGGCTCGCCTGGATCGGTGATGGTAACAATGTGGCCCGATCGCTGGCGGTCGGCTGTGCAAAGATGGGGTATTCGTTTGTAGCGGCATCGCCGCCGGGATACCAACTCGAGGCGTCGTTTCTTGAGGAGGTTCGCGAAGCGGTTCCCGGCGCAGAGGTCGAGCAGATCGCGGACCCCCGCGAAGCGGTGGAGGGTGCGGAAGTCATTTATACAGACGTCTGGGCTAGTATGGGTCAGGAGGCCGAAAAGCAGGCGCGGGCTGCCACGTTTGCAGCCTACCAGGTGAACAACCAGTTAATGACGAGAGCCCTAAAGCAATCAATTTTTATGCACTGCATGCCAGCTCACCGCGACATGGAGGTAACGGCCGAGGTCCTTGACGGGCCGCAGAGCGTGGTTCTCGAGCAGGCAGCAAATCGAATGCACGTGCAAAAAGGTCTGCTTGCGTGGTTGTTGGGAAAGCGGGCTTGAGTTCAAGAAATTACCCGAGGGTAAAATACTTTAGGAGTCACATGCGATGCGCCATGACGGTAGAAAAAAAGATGAGTTGCGCAGAGTAACAATCAAGCGCAAATATACGCGGGTCACCCCAGGCAGTGTGCTGATTGCGGCCGGCGACACCCGTGTTCTCTGCACGGCGAGCGTCGAGGAAGACGTTCCGCCCTGGATGGCGGGTAAGGGGAAGGGCTGGATCACGGCCGAGTATAATATGCTGCCCGGCAGTACGAGTCCCCGCAAACGGCGCGACCGGGGAGGGAAAATTGATGGCCGCACGACCGAAATTCAGCGGCTTATCGGAAGAAGTCTGCGTGCAATCGTCGATCTGGAGGCACTCGGAGAGCGGATGATTACGCTCGACTGTGATGTGATTGAAGCCGACGGCGGCACGCGGACGGCGAGCATCACGGGTGCCTTTATCGCGATGGTGGATGCACTTCGCAGCGTGTGTGGCAGGCGTGGCCCGCTGCCGCTGACCGACAGTGTAGCAGCGGTGAGCGTGGGTGTGGTCGATCGCAGGGTGGTGCTTGACTTGGATTACCGCGAAGATTTTGCAGCCGCGGTCGATATGAACGTCGTGATGACAGGTGGCGGCCGCTTTATTGAGGTTCAGGGGACTGGGGAAGAGGCAACATTTAGTGAAAAAGAACTCGCCGATCTGCTGCGTTCCGCTAAGCTTGGTATCAAGCGACTCACCACGCTGCAGAAAAAATCGCTTGGTGCGAGTTGGCCATTTTAAAGTCTCAGCCACCGAAGAAGGTTGGGTAAATCTCACCCTTGTTCAGGCGATCGGCGAGCAGAGCGACCTCCATCAGGTGGTAGTCGCCCCAGAGACATGATTCGCCCTGCGGTACGGCTTTGCCCTCCGGAATGTGATCCCAGCCACGCGGCCGATGATAGAGTGCATGTAGCAGGAGACCTTGATGATTCGAATCGTGGCTCAAGTAAGGTGGCTCAAGCAGTCGATGCAGAATCGTGAGTCCAGCGTCGATATAGCGAGCGGACCTCTTCGGTTCATCACGCTGTAGATAATTACCAAGCCTTAAAAAGCCTTGAGCGGCAATCGCCGCAGCGGAACTGTCGACCGGCTCGTGCGGGTTGTCTACCTCGGCGGGTCGAGAGAGATAGTCGCCCAAATGAACAAGGCCCGGTGCGCCCGTGTCCCAATACGGGATGCCATCGGTCGGTGTATTTTCGATATAAAACTCAGCAGCCGCGATCGCTGCCCGCCGCATGGCCTGCTCGTTCTCACCGCGGCCACCCGCTTCGACAAGTTCTGCATCGCTGCATATGGCAAGAAATTCAAGCTGTTCGGCATACCCGGTTAAAATCCATGCCAGGCCGCGAGTCCAGGTCGTAAAAGGTGAGTAACCCTGCTGCGTACTCGGGCAACGGAAAGTTCCATCGTTCACGTTAAAAATTGACTCATGTGCCACTCGACCGGGTGTGTCATAGTAGTCGCGTCCTTCTCCGTAATAGACGTTGTAGCGTGCGGTTGAGCGTGCATGCTCAAGTAGCCGATCAAGCAGCGAGATCGCTTCATCATTTTCATCAAGAAGCCGCTGTCCGAGTCGGTGGGCAATTGCAAGAGAGCGAAGCGAGCGGATTGTGTCGCAAAACAAGGAGTGTGGCCCATTGAACGAGTAGATGTAGCCGTCGCCGTCGCTTGTTTCGCTCCAGCGCACTGCTTGCACAGCACCGGAGACCTTGAGTGCCAACTCGTAAAGCTGGAGTTCTCGCTCGTCACGTGAGATGCGTCCCTCAAGCATGAGTCGGCGAAGATTGCCGTAGGTGCTCACGTTGTTAAATCCGTGGTCATGCACACCAAAATGCGTCAGGTGAGGTGCCATCCGTTCCAGCGTATTGCGCCGACCGATTTCCAGAAAATTTTCGTCTCCCGTGGCATCGAACTGCAGAATCTGACAGCCAAACTGAAAACCTTGCGTCCACTCGGTCCAGCCCTGAGGCTGGTAAAGGCCGCCGACGGTGAACACAGGAGTCGCACCCTTACTTTCATACGCTTTTTGTAGAGCCAAGATCTTGGAGCCTGCAATCCTCCATAGCGTTGCCGTTTTTTCGCCGAGTGAATCGAAAGACATTTCGGGGTGGTTAAGAAGCATCGGAGGACCATCAGCAAGGCAAAAGTCAGATCGGAGACTGAGTATCTTAATGTGCCCGGGCACCTTCTGTAACCGACCGAGCGGCGTCTCACCCTGCATCTTTTTGCGTTATAATTGTGACGTTGTGATACTATGTGTATCGCACTGCGGGCCGGTAGCTCAGTCGGTTAGAGCAAGCGACTCATAATCGCTGGGTCGGGGGTTCGAGTCCCTCCCGGCCTATCTCGAGACGCCCGGCAGGTGCCACCTGCCGGGCTTTTTTGTTTTTGGTTGTCGCTGGAGGCAGAAAATGACGTGATGTTTGTTTTCATGATTGCCCATGCTGGAGGCATATCATGAAGCGAATTTCGAAGCATTGGCAAGATCTGCTATAACCCTTTGGTTTAGCAGATTGCGGTAACATGTCTAAGGTTCGAAGTGGCCCACTATTTTTTGGTCGCGGATTGACCGTGCGTATCGGCCGTTGACGTACTAGTTTATCTTTTGCATTAATCTCACCGCGGTTCAAAGCAACTCATCTTCATGGGTAAAGCCAGTACCCGACCCACTCAGACTCTCTGGTGCATACCCTTGCTCACACCCCACCTTATAACCATTGGATTTCATTTCAATGAAGTTTTGTGAGCTTGAGAAAACTGAGATAAAAGCAGGAATATCTTTAACCGTTACAAGATGCGCGAAGGGCTGTTCGACTCGGCCACCACAAAATCAGTGTGTCGAGTTGCCATATCCTACCCGATCCGTAGCGACGTTTTAAGCAAAGCAAGTCGGCGTACGATGAGAAATTCAATGTGTGATTCGGAATTGCAAACGGTTGGTTGCCCATTGGTCGTATGGTGGCGAAAAACGCGATCGAAAGACTGATCGATTTTTTCCAAATTGAATCTCAACTTTGTCCGCCAAAGAACGGTTTAGTGCATGCTGGCTGAGGGGCCGCAACTAATTGAATTGGGTTGACCACGTGGCGAAAGGATATGCGAGTTTTGTGGTAGTCGTTGCTAAATAATATGTGTTTCAGATGGCTGCGTTTCAAAGATATTTCGGCCATACCAGCAGGTTGCTTTTGACTGGTAGTCTCTATCAACTAACCTCCGAGGACGCACGCTGGATTGCGCTCCCGAATTTTTTCTGAGGATTTTTTCTTAACCAGGGTTTTCGGAAAGCGAACACGGCAGTATTATTAACGTAGAGAGTTGAGATTCTGTCTCAAAAGCAGAAATCCGTGGCGAATTGCTCGTCTCTTCGACGCTGGCTCGAGGTCGCAAACGGATTCCCGCCAAATGGTCGAGCGAACTGCACGAGATGTGAAGATGGTGTGCGTTCTATCGTTCAATCGCCGTTGAGATTCCACGCAACTGGGGTTACATGATAACGAGGAGATTACCGAAACGATGAGTTCAATTGCAATTTTCTATGGATCAAGCACTGGCAACACGGAGATGGCAGCAGAGAAGATCAAAGAAGAGTTGGGCGATTTTGTTCAGCACATGGCCGACGTCTCAAAATGTGAACCGGCCGAGATGGGTGAATACGACATTTTGCTGCTCGGTGTATCTACCTGGAACATCGGCGAGATGCAGGATGACTGGGATGCGTTTATTCCACGCATGGAAGGACTTGATCTATCGGGAAAAAAGGTGGGATTCTTCGCAATGGGGGACGCGGGCGGTTATCCCTACAATTTTCTCGACGCGATGGGTCAACTGTGGGAGGTCGTCAAAGGTCTAGGAAGTCCGGAACTGGTAGGTGTCTGGCCGACCGAGGGCTATGAATTTGACGAATCGCAAGCCATGTTTGATGAAAATCACTTTGTGGGCCTCGGACTTGATGAAGAAAACCAGTCCGACCTACATGATGAGCGGATCCATGCTTGGTTGATGAAAGTGATGACTGATTGCAAACTGTTGCCCGCGTAAAACGATCGGGCTTCGACTGCTGTTCGTCGCTAACAACGACAGTCTTTTGGTTAAAATCATTACAACGCGGTTCACCGGCTTAACGTAAGTTCTCGCCGGTGAACTGCGAGTGATATACATTCCTCGTGTTCATTACGTGCCGTGAGATATGTAGCCAGGGCCGAGCTTTGAAGCAAGTTTCGACCGGGTGCGCGACAGATCGGCGAGTCTGTTCTCGGAGCACGCTTCAGTCTTGTCGCAAGGCTGCCATGATCGTTGGCGATTCAGTCTCTGGCCTGCGGTGGCGGCCCACGATGCTGCTGTCGGTTTCAGCCCAGCGAAAGATCGCAGACGCACTTTGAACAACATCTCTTTTGACTGCTGCCACTATCTGGCTCTGAAGGTGAAGGCAATGAAGTCGATCGACGCATGCAATGATGGCATTACCGAATCCCCACGCATCGGTTAATTCAGCTATTCTTAAACTTTCTCTCGCGACGTTGCCTAGTGCCTGCTACACTGACGCCGCGTGTTACCGTATTTCATTTGGCTTTTGTATCATTCAGTAGGTGAACCGATGATGGCACCGCATCCGGTAAAGTCTGATGCTGCGGTCGAAGTACTGCAGTACAGTCCCGGTCGCAGCGGCTCGACTATGCTCTATCACGTATTGCAGCACCTGGGAACGAACGTGCAAAAAACGCACGAGTGCGTGCAGACGGAAGCGAAGGTCGTAATTACCTATCGTCACCCCTGCGATGTGTTCTGTTCTTTTAGTCGCATTAGCCAGGATTTAGACGGTGAGCACGACCTGGAGCGATCGATGCGCCGTTGGTGGAATCCACTGGTTCACGTAACGATGAATCGTGGCATCCGCTATGTCCGCAAAGGTTATGCCCGGCTTCAGAAATATCTCGATTCGGACATGGAGCTGTGCTTTCTCCGTTATGAGAGATTTAAGGATGATTACGACTATCTTTTCAATTCTTTGGAGCCCTTCCTGCAGCTATCGATCCCCCGTGTGATGCGCGATCAGGTCCGGGAGGCAACATCGTTCGAGAAGAATAAATCGGCCGCCGCTGCTTTCGGCAGTTTCAAGGAGTTTGATGCAGCCACCCTTTTGCACGGAAAACATCTCGGCAGCGGAGCGGTCGATCAGTGGCGTAACGTCTGTCCTCATTGGATGCAACGTCGAGTAGAGAAGCAACTTCGAGATGAAATTGAACTTTATGATAGTTTGGCTCACCGTTTCGAATTTTCTGCGACAAGTGGTAACGCGACTGCGGCCTGATAGGGTCTGGCGCTGCGCTCTGCTACAATCGCCTCTTCGCGTTGTCCGACCCATGGCCGACCAGCAGGAGTCCTTATGCCCGCAAAATTTCAGTGCTTTTTTCTTGTAGCCTGCTTAACCTTTGGTATCCTTTGCGCAGTAGGTGGAGCCGGTGGGCACGATAAATCTGATTCGTCTGAGACCGCGAAAAAGCCACTTCGGGTTCTTGTGTTCTCTGGTACGGGTGACTACCGGCACCCTGAAATACCCGCATTGAATCGCTGGCTGGTCCTGGAAGGCACCAGGCAAGGGATGGTGATGGATGTTACGGAGCATCACCTTGATTTAAAGGCCGAGGTTCTTGATCGCTATGATGTGTTGCTTTTAAACAATGCCAACGGTCTATCCGACGTGCTGCCTGAAGAATCGCGCGCGGCGGTCGAAAAGTGGTTCGCAGAGGGTCACGGGATCGTGGGTCTGCATGCAGCCCTTGTGCGTCAACAGAAGTGGCCATGGCTTCTTGATCTCGGGGGCTGTGATTTTGACAGCGATTCAACCTTTCAAAAAGCAAAAGTCATTGTCGATCCAGCCGCCAAAGAGCATCCGTCGACCAAAGGGTATGGCCCGGAATTCTGGTACAAGGCCGATTGGTCGAACCATACCCGCAGCGTGACCGGACTGCCGGGCGTGAGGGTGCTGTTGCGGGTAGATGAAACGACTTATGAGCCGGTCAGAGAATTTTTTCAGAAGTTAGGCGGTAAGCCAATGGGCAAAGACCATCCGATCGCCTGGACAACTGAAAAACACGGTGGACGATTTTTCTATACCGAATTAGGCCACGATGTACGGTCAGTCGATACGGACTTCGGAAGGCAACATGTATTTGAGGGCATTCGCTGGGCAGCGAAGCCACCAGTAATGCCTCGGGTGCTGCTGCTCGGCGACTCAATTTCGATGGGCTACCACTCGTCGGTAGTCGATGCCCTTAATGGCGAGGCAGTCGTGATCCGCCCCGAAGAGAACTGTGAGGGAAGCACCAAAGGCGCAGCCCAAATCGCAAAGTGGCTTGCACTTGAGGGGGGAAACTTTGACGTGGTCCATTTCAACTTCGGGCTCCACGATGTCAAACGGGTTGGAGCTGATGGCCAGGGGTCGGATGATCCTGATGACCCGATGCAGGCAGACATCGCAACTTACTCGAGGCAATTAAAACACATTGTCGATGCGATCCGTGCCAGCGGCGCGACGCCCATTTTTGCGACCACTACTCCGGTGCCTGCCGGCAAGGTACGACCCCACCGCAATGCGGCTGATGTCGACCGCTTCAACCAGATCGCTAGACAGATCATGGCCGAACACAACATCGCGATCAACGATCTTAACCGCTTCTCAGCGCCGAAGCTTGACGCGCTGCAGCAGCCGGTAAACGTTCACTTCACGCCGGAGGGTTCCCGAGCTTTGGGCGAGCGGGTGACTGCAGCGATCCGCGATGCACTTCCGCGAAAAGCCCCATAATCTCGACCGCCGCTTTAAGCAATTCAATTTAATTCTGGTGCCGCCGGAAAGTCGAGTTCCGAATCGAACACGTGGTTGAACAGGTTGGTGTAGCTGACCAAAGCGATCATCGCCACTGACTCGGCGATTTGAGCGTCGCTGTAACCGGCACTTCGAACCGCTTCGACGTCGGCATCGTCGACAAATCCATTAGTCTCGACAACGCGAAAGACAAATTTGATCAAAGCGTCCCGTTGAGCATTGCTTGAACCGCCGCGGCGAAATTCAATCACCTCATCTGCGGAAAGTCCTGCTTTCTGAGCGAGCATCGTATGCGCCGCGACGCAGTAGCCACAATCGTTCTTTTCACTGAGCGACAAATAAATGGCCTCCCGATCTTCTGGTGCTAGTTCACCTGCGGCCAATGCACCGGAAAGACCCGTGTAGGCCTTCAGGGCAGCGGCGCTGTTGCCCATGCCTTTGAAAATGTTGATCACCTT
>DLCF01000162.1:6088-30151 GCA_002480485.1 Planctomycetaceae bacterium UBA7805 | reverse complement strand
TGGGCCAATGCCGAAGCCTATCTCCAAACCGCGTTTGATGCCGGTTGCCGTGATGTTATCTGCCTGCGTTGGCTCTTGCTCACCCACGCCGCACTTGAGCATTTTGGCGCGGCGCAGGAAACCTTAGAGCAGTGGCGTGCCATAGACCCTGAAAATCCTGAAGTCCAAAAATGGACCGCCAGCCTGTTGACGCGCAAATTCAGCCAGACAACGCAAGCGGTTGCTACAAGCCCGGGCACGGCACTCCCACCGCATTTTTCAGTGTCACAAGACCGGAAAAAAGCGGGAATGGCCGAGGTTAAGTCGGGTGCCACGACTTTCGATAAAACGAAAGAAATTAGCTAGTTCCACGGATTTGATACTCCTCCCGTGGGCCTTGTTTGACCGTGAAGACTGCTCGCTAGGTCGTTTGGGGCCGTTCCGAGGGACCACTTTTTGGGAATCTGCTTGGGGGATTGCTTGACAAATTCTGCAGGGGCTACAAACTATTTTGTTCCGCATGTGAAGTCGACGTCGCTGGAGACTTTTTCACACGGCGAGAGAACAGGTCGCTATCGTGCGACAAACGAGCTCAAAGGTGAAGCGGTCCCCTTTTTTCATTTTCAATCGATCTGTTGATTCATTACTTATCGGGAGACAGGTATGCAGATTACCTTGGAAACACCCAACTCATCTGGCCCCACTGTAGTAGACAAAAGCCGGAAGCGGGAAACGATTCCACATTGTATTGCAGCTGCCAATGGTAGTTGGTGCGACTTGAGTTCAGAGGACGAGAACGTGGAGGAAGAGTTTGACGAAGAAGATTTTGATGACGATTTCGATGACGATTTCGAAGAAGAAGAGGACGACGGCTACGGCGACTTCGATGATACAATTGACCCGTTCGCCAATAAAGATGCGGACGGAGAGGAAGAAGAGGATGTCGAATTTGACGACGAGTAATCTTTCCTACAATGCAGTGAGACCGTTCGGTCGTTCCCACCGGAAGCACCATGTTTGACCCCGTGGAAGGATCAGCGGATTTTCCTGCACTCGAGCAAGAGATTGGTCGCTTCTGGAATTCTGAAAACATCTATCACAAGTCGCTCGCGGCTCGCGACGGTGCGGAGCGTTTTGTATTTTTTGAAGGGCCACCCACAGCCAACGGGATGCCACATCCCGGGCATTGTCTCACGCGGGCCATCAAAGATCTGTTCCCTCGCTACCGCACGATGCGAGGCTATCTTTGTGAACGCAAAGCGGGTTGGGATACCCACGGTCTGCCGGTCGAGGTCGAGGTCTGTAAGGAAATTGGGATTCATTCGAAGGAGGAAATCGAAGCCTTCGGAGTAGAACCCTTTATTCAGAAGTGCCAGGCATCAGTCTGGCAGTACATGCAGCAATGGGAACGACTGACTGAGCGACTGGGATTCTGGGTCGACCTGAAAAAGGCATATGTCACCTATCACCAGTCCTACGTGGAGAGCGTTTGGTGGAGTCTGAAGCAACTCTTTGATCGGGGCATGCTTTACCAGGGGCATAAGATTGTGTGGTGGTGGGCGCAAGGTGGAACCGCGCTATCCTCCGGAGAAGTCGGACAGGGATACCGTGAGGTGGCTGATCCGAGTGCCTTTTTAAAATTACCACTGCTCGAGGATGCATACTCTGACACGGCATTACTTGTCTGGACAACAACGCCCTGGACATTGCCGAGCAACCAATTTGCGGCCGTGCACCCCGAGATTGAATATGCGGTGGTCCGTGAAGAGCCCGGCAAAGAAAAACTAATCGTCGCACGCGACCTGGTTGACTGCCTAAGCGAGCAGTTTAAGTGTGCTTGGACCATCGAATCTGTGACACCGGGTAGCGCTCTGGTGGGACTGCGATATCAGCCCCCTTATGACGATTTGCAGGTCGCTGGGGGTGCTTCATCTTGGAGAGTGATCCCCGCTGATTTTGTCACCACAGATAGCGGCACAGGGTTAGTCCATATCGCCCCCGCTTTCGGTGAAGATGATTATCAGGTTCTGCAGCGGGAGCGGGAGTCCGTCGGTGAATCAGGGGTACCGCTAATTCATTGCGTGGGTCCGGATGGGAAGTTTACCGATAATGCCCCCGAATTTGTCCGTCGGCGGTGGGTAAAAGATTGTGACAAGGATATTTTACGCGATCTAAAAACGCGGAAACTCTTGGTGCATCAGTCCCAATACTTACACGACTACCCGTTCTGTTGGCGGGCGGACCAGGACCCACTCATTCAATACCCTCGCGAAAGCTGGTTTATCCGCACAACATCCTGCAAAGAATCGATGCTTGAAAATAATCGAGCGATCCAATGGTTACCCGGTCATATTCAAGACGGTCGGATGGGGAAATTCCTAGAGTCCAATGTAGACTGGGCGTTGAGTCGCGAACGCTACTGGGGAACTCCGCTACCGATCTGGGAATGCACCGAAACGGGAAAGCAGGAGGCGATTGCAAGCTACGGGGAACTCCAACAGAAACCAGGGGTCTGTGGTTTCGAGGTCTGGGAAAGGGCGAGAGAGGCAAATCCCGAGTTACCTGAGGACCTTTGTGTTCACAAACCTTATATCGATGCAATTACCTACCAGTCGCCTTTTGCTCAGGGTGCGCGGATGCATCGCGTTCCGGAGGTGATCGATTGTTGGTACGACTCCGGAGCAATGCCGTTTGCCCAATGGGGCTTTCCCCAACATGGAGTAGAGGATTTTGCTGATCAATTTCCAGCTGATTTCATCAGTGAAGCGCTCGACCAGACGCGCGGCTGGTTTTACAGCCTGCTTGCCATAAGCACATTGCTCTTCGAGAGCGAGGGCCAAGAGGCTACTAAAGAACTTGGACTGGAACATCCGTTACCCCATCCGTTTCGCAACTGCATCGTGCTCGGACTGATGCTTGGAGAAGATGGTGGCAAGATGTCGAAAAGCAAACGGAACTACCGGGAGCCGGGTGAAATTTTCGATAAATATGGGGCTGATGCCCTGCGATGGTACTTTTTCGCCAACCAACCACCCTGGACTTCGATCCGGTACAACGAGCAATCGATACGCGAAAGCATTCCCGAATTTTTACTCCGGCTCTGGAACGTCTACAGTTTTTTCGTGATCTATGCAAACATTGACGGGTTTGAGCCCGCAGAGAATTTCCCCTCACTATCTGCCGACGCGTTCAACGCCTCGCTGACCACCAGCACGTTACAACACGCACCAACGTACCGCCCCATGGCTGCACGGAGTGAACTCGACCGGTGGATTCTAAGCCAACTGAAGCGTACGACCAAAGAGGTTACGCTGGCCATGGATCGGTACGAAAACTACGAGGCGTGCGGGCATTTGACCGCTTTTGTGGACGCGCTCAGCAATTGGTATGTCCGTCGATCGCGTGACCGATTCTGGAGCGGAGAGACGCAATCGACGGATAAAATCGATGCATATTGGACACTGTATGAATGTCTGATTACCACGTGCAAACTGGTGGCCCCATTCATTCCCTTTCTCGCAGAGTCGATGTGGCGAAACCTTGCCCAACCGTTTGGCAAAAAGGTTGCTGAAAGCGTTCACCTATGCGATTATCCTACCAGCGAAGATGCAGATGTTGAGGAGATGTTGCTCGCGCAAATGGCACTGCTACGCGAGATCACCTCGCTCGGCCGCAGTGCCCGGATGGACGCCAAACTGAAGGTACGCCAACCGCTATCGCGGGTGGACGTCGTTTTAGCCGATGAGACACACCGTGGCTGGCTCGAGTCCCACGCTGAACTTATAAAAACTGAGCTCAATGTAAAAGAAGTTCGGTTCAAGCAAGATGCAACCGATTACATCACGTATCAGATCCAGCCTGATTTCAAACGCCTGGGTCCCAAGATCGGCCCGAAGATGCCGGGCTTAAAAAAGGCGCTGCAGCAGGCTAACGGCGGCCAACTTTTAGCGCAACTCTCGGCCGAAAATGAAGTAAATGTGAAAGTGGAGGATGCGTCGATTGGGCTGACACGCGCAGATTTGCAGGTCCGCCTACAGGCAAAAGAAGGGTGGGCAGCTGCACAAGGGAAACATTGTGTGGTAGTGCTTTCGACCGAACTGACCGACGCATTGGTGCGGGAGGGTTTGGTACGCGATCTGGTGCGGGTGATCCAAGATCAGAGAAAGGAACTCGATTGCGCCTTCACCGATCGCATCCGTTTGGGCATCCTAACCACTTCCGATACTCTCCGGTCTGCTGTTGATGAACATCAAGACTATCTACTCTCAGAAACTCTGAGTCAAAGCCTCGTGTTCGATCAACTGCCGAGAAGCACGAGCCTAGAGACGGTTGTCGGGGAGCAACCGCTTCAACTCTTTGTCGAGGTTATCCATTGATGAAGATTGCGGTTTTTATATCCGGCGGTGGCACAACGCTGCGCAATTTAATTCAGCAACGTGATGCAGGCCGACTCGACGTCACGTTCAAACGCGTGATTTCAAGCAACCCCTCGGCGGCAGGCCTCAGGTTTGCAGAGCAAGCCGGAATCTCACACCACAACGTGTGCCGTAAAGATTTCCCAGAGGCTGATACCTACAGCGATGCAATGTTTAGCCCATGTCGTGAGGCAGAAGTTGATTACGTGTTGATGGCCGGTTTCATGCGTCATGTGCTGATTCCCGACGACTTCACACACCGGGTGCTCAATATTCACCCTGCTTTGATCCCCTCGTTTTGTGGTCAAGGATTTTACGGTCGGAGGGTTCACGAGGCGGTGTTATCCTACGGTGCCAAGGTGAGTGGCTGCACGGTTCATTTTGTCGACAACCAATACGACCATGGCCCTATCTTTTTGCAACGTGTCGTGCCGGTTGAGGTGAATGATTCCCCCGAGACGCTTGCATCACGCGTATTTGCCGCCGAGTGTGAGGCTTATCCTGAGGCGATTCGCCTACTCGATACTGGCCAGGTCCGCATCGAGGGTCGACACGTCACATGGTAGGTGCCCTCAATTGGTATCCTACAGCAGCATAAAATTGAGCTGCCTCCTTCCACCCTGCATGCGTCTCAAGCACAATTTCGCGATAGCCCCGTTGCCAGGCGGCGGACTCCAACATTGCCACCAGCATGCGGGCGATTCCCAGTCGTCTTGCGTCCGGCCGGACTGCCAGCAGATGCAGCGCGGGATGTGGACCATCCGGGCTTTGGCGGAAGACAAGCGACACGGAACCGACCAACTGATGATGCTTGTTGTGGGCCAAGAATAAGTTCCAGGGGGTCCAATCCGGGTGCGCCATTATCCGCTGTCGGAAATCAGGTTCGGTCCAGCAACGCATGGCCGGCTTACCATTGCGGAACGCAAGGTTAATCAACTCAACCCATCTCTCCACATCGCCGTCATCTTTATAATGCCGCACGTTAATGCCAACGCAGGGCAGAATGGTTGGGGCTTCGGAGAGCACACGTGACAACTGCTGTACAAGCATTCTGCGACCTCAAAAATTAGTCAAATTCTGCGCATTTTTCGCTCAGTTCACGGATTTGCTCGAGTGCCTGCTCCACTTCAGGGACTCTGACACCACACACTCTTCCTTTCACGTCGCACTCGGCAAGCAGCAACAGGTCTTCAAAATCCGGATGCAATTCGAGCCTGCGGCGTGCCCGCATACCGAGCGTCCCGTCACGATATCGGTGCGCCTCGTGATGCAGTTCTATCAAATCTGCAGTACGTTGACTGATATGGGTCTCGAGAGCTGCCAGTCCCGCCACGACATGATTTTCCGGATCGATACCCTTCCCGACATCATGTAAAAGCGCCGCGAGCAGAAATTCTTCGTCGTAATCACGGAATTGTTGTCCCTGCTGAAAGACCTGCAGACTGTGATAGAGTGCATCCCCCTCCGGATGTCGCGTCGGCGAAAGCATTACCACTTCCAGCGGAAATAACAACGCGGCAAAGTGCGCAAAGCGATCTGCTGGAACGGATGTCGTCGCGGGCACACTTGCCTCCAAAGCAAGATCGAGTCGTTCAATTTCCGTTCTGAGCTCCGCAATCCCCAAATGCGGCCTGTTAAAAATTGCATCGCCTGCCGAAGATCGACGCACTACCAGAAGAAAAATGCCGTCAGTTTCAACTGGCACCGTTGCGCTCGCTTTGTGCTCGGCTTCACCGCGAATCTGGATAACATATTGTGTGTCGGGAAGAATTTCCGCTGTCAGCCACGCTGCATCCACTTGAGGTGACTCAGTCTCAAAATGTTGCATTGCCGCCAAAAACTGGTCCAACAGGCATCGCCGCAGAAGCGTCTGTTGATGCCCAGAGAGCAGCCCAATCTTTTCACGGATCTCTTTTTTTGTTGGCAATTGGGATGGTGCAATCGCCCCGCAGCCGAGTAGTCGGATCGCTTCCTGACGAGCTTTGTCATAGCCGAATCCGCTGGGCGCACACATCAAAGCCGCTGACCGAATCGCTATCTTCTCACGCCAGTTTTTTGCATGCATTTTTTCAGGCATTTTGCAACCAATTTGAAAGTGCCATGATCTGATTGCGTGCTATGCGTTACCGATCGCTTTCTGGAAGCAGTAGGCAAACAGAAGATCCCACTCTGCATTAGCAATTTCATTAAGCAGAGCATCCGGTACTTCTTGATCGGCAGCGTCAGCACAGCGATCCACAAAGCCATAAGGATCCCACCGTCGCGAATCGACAAACTGGTTCGGATCGATCGTATGTGCTGCAGCGGCAATTTTAGGAAAAATCGGATGGTCACCAACCTTGCGAAACCAGTATTTCGCATTTCCGAAGTCGCCTTCCCTGCGGTGCATGATGCCGTGCCAGAAACTTCCCGTGACTGACACTATGCTTTGACTAATGTCGTGCGAGCGATCAAGGAAATCGTGCTTCAGCCAGAGACCGCTCACACAGGCCCGACCCATTTCGACATCGACAACTGCTTGAGGGGCAACTGCAGTCTCGAAATCAAACGATTCGAGATAATCTAAGGCTGCCGTCGCATCCAACTTTGGATCGACCAGACGGACAATTTGGGCCGGGTAATCATTTGCGGAAAGTTCGCGGTCCATCAGTGTGATCTCAGCCTAGCACGGCGAACGAAAGGAGGATCGGAATATGGTAAGTGCCCTCTTTATAGCGGCCGAAAGTCAGATATGAGAGGGAATCGGAAGTTTCTTAACAAAAGTTACCTGTAAAACGCATCTTGACTCGTCTATTTAGGCACACTAAATTACGCCCTCTTGCCCGAAGTCAACATGAGGCAAGCAGTTGCAGCGATAGGGGTAGGCCAGTACCGGCCCATTCTTGCCCCTCGAAGCGAGCTGCAATACGCCAATCTCAAACACGCAACCGGTAGAGGATTTAACTTATGGCCAAGCGAAGAACCGTCAAAAAAAACCGACCGAAAAAACGCGTCTTTTATTTTGGCGGACTCCGCACCGAGGGTCGCAAAGAAATGCGCGAGTTGCTCGGAGGAAAAGGCGCGAATTTGGCCGAAATGACAAGCATTGGTCTACCGGTACCACCCGGATTCACTATCACGACCGAAACGTGCGCCGACTACAACTCGGCCGGACAAAAGTTTCCCACAGGCACGCTCGAAGCGATCAAAAAAAGTGTTGCTTTGCTCGAGAAAGAGACCGGCAAGCGATTCGGCTCGGACAAAAATCCGCTTCTCGTTTCGGTCCGGTCGGGCGCGGCCGTCAGTATGCCCGGAATGATGGATACGGTGCTGAATCTGGGCCTCAACGATAAAGCCTGCGAGGGATTGGCTGCTCTCTCTGGTAACCGAAGGTTTGCCCTTGATGCCTATCGACGATTAATCAATATGTTCGGTGACGTTGTAATGGGGGTGGATCACCATCACTTCGAGTCGGAGTTTGATCGCATCAAGAAAAAATTCGGCGTGGTGGAAGACACCGAACTGGGGGAGGACGGGCTGTCGCAGTTGGTCGATGCTTACAAAAAAGTCTACAAGAAGCAAACGAGGGAAGAATTCCCTCAGAATCCGTTCAAACAACTTGAGAAAGCAATTCGCGCGGTGTTCGACAGCTGGAATGCCCCGCGAGCAATTGCCTATCGCCAGGTTGAAGAAATCACTGGCCTCATGGGGACGGGTGTTAATGTGCAGACCATGGTGTTCGGTAATATGGGCGACAGCAGCGGCACGGGTGTCGCTTTCACACGTGACCCGTCAACAGGCAAGAATCAGTTTTATGGCGAGTTTCTTATTAACGCACAAGGTGAAGATGTGGTCGCCGGAATCCGGACACCCCAACCGGTGGCTGAAATGAAAAAGTGGATGCCAAAGGTCCACAAGCAGTTGATGCAGATAAAAACCAAACTGGAGCGGCACTATCGCGACGTACAGGACATCGAATTCACGATTGAGACCGGCAAACTCTACATTCTGCAGACTCGCAATGGGAAGCGTACTGGCGCGGCTGCCGTCAAAATTGCCTGCGATCTAGTGAAAGAAAAACTCATCAATCAAAAGACCGCTTTGCTCCGAGTGCCAGCCGGTGATTTGAATCAGTTACTGCTTCCCTCATTTGATCCTCAGGCCGCTCGGGATGTACTCACCTGCGGCTTACCAGCGTCGCCGGGTGCGGCAGTCGGCAAGCTCGCGTTTACGGCCGAAGAGGCGACCGAGCGAACGACGGCCGGTGAGGATGTTCTCCTAGTCCGCAAAGAGACCAGTCCGGAGGATGTAGAGGGCATGCACGCGGCCCGCGGCATTCTTACAAGCACAGGGGGCATGACCAGCCATGCCGCAGTGGTGGCTCGCGGCTGGGGCAAACCATGCGTCTGTGGCGCGGGCGACATACAGATCGATGAAAAGAAACGGCAAATTACGGTCGATGGTCGCAAATTCAGCGACCGCGATACGGTCTCGATTGATGGCTCCACCGGGGATGTAATGGCCGGTTCGGTTGCCACGCGTGCTCCATCGCTGAGTGGTGATTTTTCGACCCTGATGAAATGGTCTGACAAATATCGCACACTCGGAGTGCGAACCAATGCCGATACGCCTGGCGATGCGAAGCGGGCACGTCAGTTCGGCGCAGAGGGCATCGGACTTTGTCGCACGGAGCACATGTTTTTTGAGGGCGACCGTATTCTGGCCATGCGCGAGATGATTCTGGCAGAGGATGTGGCGAGCCGTCGGAAAGCTCTGAAAAAATTATTGCCCTTTCAGCGAAAAGACTTCGTTGGCATTTTCACAGCAATGAAAGGCTATCCAGTGACGGTTCGGCTGCTTGATCCGCCCCTGCATGAATTTCTTCCGCATGATGCAAAGAGCCAATCTGAATTGGCAAAGCGACTTGGAATCAAAGCGGCAGAAATTAAATTGCGTGTTGAACAACTGCATGAAATGAATCCGATGCTTGGTCACCGGGGATGTCGTCTGGCAGTTACATATCCTGAGATTCTCGAAATGCAGGTGACCGCCATCGTGGAGGCAACGATTGCTTGCAAGAAGAAAAAAGTGGACGCGCGACCTGAAATTATGATTCCTCTGATCGGGACCGCAGCCGAACTGGAAACCTTACGAGCTTTGACTGCAAAAACTATCACCGAGATCAAAGCTGCGAAAAAGTACTCAGGAAAACTGGATATCCCGATCGGCACGATGATCGAGATTCCACGCGCGGCATTGACCGCCGATCAGGTGGCCAAACATGCAGATTTCTTCAGCTTCGGCACTAACGATCTGACTCAAATGACCTTTGGTTACAGTCGTGATGATGTCAATACATTTTTGCCCGATTATTTGAAGCAGGAAATTCTAGAGCGCGATCCGTTTCAATCACTCGATGCATCCGGCGTCGGACAGCTGGTCGAGATGGGCGTCGCAAAAGGGCGCCACCAAAGCCGCGGCCTGAAATGTGGCATCTGCGGTGAGCACGGGGGCGATCCCTCGAGCATCGCCTTCTGCTACGCTGCAGGGCTTGATTACGTCAGTTGCTCGCCGTTCCGCGTTCCGATCGCACGGTTGGCCGCGGCTCAGGCGGTAGTTCGGTAGACCTGCGGTTCTAAAAATCGCAACGCAAGCCCAGCCAAAAAATGGCTGTTACTTGCCGATACAGAATCGAGAAAAAATCCGGTCGAGCATGTCGTCGGTGTAAACCGCACCGACCATCTGTCCAAGTTGATCGATGGCCGCGCGGATTTCCACCGCAATTAATTCGTGGTGGTTTCCGGGGTCAGGCATTTCAATGGCCTGCTTCAGTCCGCTAACAACCGCCTGCAAGTTTTCACCGCAGCGGGCGACGGTGCTAGCGACTGCTCGATTACCGGTGACCGATCCGTCGGCAAATCGCGAACGGAGCGCGCGTCGGAGTTGGTCAAGACCGATACCGCTATGCGCGCTGCAACGTATATCGGTCGGAAACAAGGTGGACAACTGCTGCTCTGATACACGTTGATCAAATTTGGTCAATACGATTAGCCCATTCGCTTGCCTTACCGAATCCATCATCCTCGACGTGTCTCGGCAGGGAAGTGCGGTACCGTCAAGGCAAAACACCTGGAGGCTGGCCAGCTGCCACTGCTGTCGCGTAGTAGCGTACGCGGATGGTTCGATTTCAGATTCCGCCTTATTTTTGGAATACTGTCCGGGAGCTGAGTCGCCGGGTTCAAAACAATCAATTCCTGCAGTATCGACCAATTCACATTGAAGCCCGTCAAGCTCCAGCGTCGCCGAGAGATAGTCGCGGGTCGTGCCGGGTTCGGGAGATTCCAGTGCCCGACCGCCGGTTAGTGCATTAAACAGGCTGCTTTTGCCGGCGTTCGGCTTGCCGACTAGTACAATGCGACCGACGGCGGTGACAGTTTGTCGATCTCCAATATCCGCAAGTAGCCGTCTCGCATCCTCGTAGATGCGACCTAAGTGTTGCTGCAGCATCTCACCTGTTAGGAAAGTAATGTCCTCGTCGGCAAAGTCGAGTCCTGCTTCCAGATCGGCCAAAAGGTCGAGTAACATGTCGCGGATTTTATTGAGCGGTTGGCTCAGGCCGCCGGCCAGTTGTTTCAAGGCACGGTCAAACTCACGGTCGGAGTTTGCTTGAATCACCCCGAGCACCGCCTCGGCTTGTGTGAGATCGATTCTGCCTCCCAGAAACGCGCGGAGCGTAAACTCACCGCCCTCTGCTAACCGTGCACCATGCTGACAAAATTGCTGCAAAAGCGCAGCCACCACAGGATCGGATCCGAGGCAGTGAATCTCTGCCAGCGGGGATCGTGTGAAGCTTCGGTGATCGGGCCAGTAATACAGCTTGCACGGGACACACCGTCCGTGGTCATCTAGTCCAACCCAGCCGGATATGCAAATCGGACCAGAGACCTTTGAGAGCACATCCCTCGCACGGCTACGGCTTTCACTCCAAACTACCGCGCCTGCCTCGCAAACATCGGCGGGTCGCCAAACTTTTTCCAAACACTCACGGACTCGCGGCCCGCAGAGACGAACCACGGCAAGTGCTGCCGGACCAGAAGGTGTTGCCGCTGCGACAATCGTATCGTCGGTGGAGAAGGCATTGTTTCCCAGCATGGCTAAGAAATTTTAGTGGGCCTGGACCAGGAGGCAAAGCCACACCCTTCCACAAGCGGGCAGAGTGTTCGGATCATTTTCACTTTTTACGACGCCTTTTTTTTCGTCCCTTGCTTGGATTCGCCTTGGCAGTGCCACTTTCAGGTATCGCAGCAACGGGACTCGGCGTCGCTTTTGCTGCCGCGAGCGAGGGGTCCATTTGTTTGGTTTTGGGAAGAAATTTTCGCTCGCCGATTCCCCACATACTAGAAACGATGAAGTAGAGACACAGTCCGCTCGGCACTTTAAAGAATAAAAATCCCATGAAAACCATCATGTATTTCATGATTTTTTGCTGCATTGCAGATTGCTCGTCCGTGGGTGGCGGCATGAATAACTTCTGCTGCAGAATAAACAGAAACACCGTGATAAGCGGAAGAATATTGAGATATGGTCCGAGCCAACCTGTTGCTGCCGTGAGAAAAGGGATCGGAATTAGGTGGTCCCACTTGAGCAGCATGTCAGGTGCTGCCAAATTGTCGGCCCAAGGAAAAGCCTTGCTGACTAGGGGTGCCTGCCGCAAGGCAACATCAGTCATCAGTGCCCGATAAAGGCCAATGAAAATCGGCATCTGAATAAAGAGCGGCAGACATCCTGCTAGCGGATTGTAATGATGCTTTCGATAGAGCTCCTGCAGCGCTTTGCTCCGCTTTTCCATATCTCCTTTGTATTTTTCTGTGATTTTTTTTATCTCTGGCTGGAGTTCCTGCATTTTTTGCGCGTTGAGTGCTTGCTTACGGCTCAACGGGAACATGCATAATCGCACGAGAATTGTGAGCAAGATAATTGCAACACCATAGTTTGGAATAATTCCATAAAAAAAGTTAAGGACGTCGGTGAGTGGTCGGGCAAAGAGGCCCCAAATCGCCCAGCCATAATAAATCAATTCCGAAAGATTGACTGGTTGCGGAAATCCGGGCACATCATACTGCTCGAGCAGACTGCGTTTTTTCGGTCCTGTAAAAAACTGAAATTTTTGACGCACCGTTTTCCCTGCACCGATCGTGTGATTCACGCTTGCAACTTGGGAAGTGATATTTGTGAGATACAGTTTCGCCTTGTCCGGATGACGATCTCCGACGACAACGCCACGATAACTTTTATATTGCTGCGATTCATCATTATCTTCAGCCATCGGAATCAGAACGGCAGCAAAGTACTGCGTCTCAACACCAATGTAGGCGAGCGGATTGGGCTCTCCGGAAGAGAGTTGAAGATTGACACTCGGATCTTCCTCAGCTTCTGTTTCTTCCTCCACAATTTGTGCCGTGCCGATCAGATTGGCCCCGTCTCGAAGCGAGTGTGCCGCCACATCGCGTAATCCTCCACCGCTCCAAGTCCTACCGATTTTTCGTGAGTACCACCAACCCTCCACCGGCATCCCGGTCGGTCCATCAAGCAAATAGGCAATTTCGCGTGCCTTTGACCCGCGGTTTTCTACCGCGATTTCAACCATCAAGTGGTACGCCTTGTAATCGGGATTGTCGCGCTCTTCCAACGGCACGCGGGCCAACTCAAATCGCTTGGTGAGCACCAGATCATAGTCCGGTAGTGGCAACTCGAATTCCACCGCCAGGGCATCTTGGTGGGTTACGTTCCACTGCACATTCCGCAGTTCCGCTCCAATGATCGACCGTTCGCCGGGCAACTTTTCTGTGTCATCGATCCGACTAAGTGTAAGCAGCAACGAGAAGGGATCGTGCAACCCTGTTCCGAAATCCGCCAGGGGTTGGCTACCCATCTCCGGTCGCATAATCTCAAGCGGACGGGGCGTCAGTGTTACAAGCAGGGATGTAATAGGCTCACCCTGACGAATGATGTCAAGTTGAAGTGAATCGCCAACCTTCGAGGTCGTGAGTAAATTTTCGAGATCCTCCAGGCGACCGATTACCTGATCGTTACCAGCCAGTTTTGCTCCGCCGATGACATCTCCAACCCGAAGTCCTGCTCTTTCAGCCGGCGTGCCAAGACCCACATACTGCACCTCCCAGCCCTGGGAGTGAGGCCGACCAATCAGATGCCCCAGATAGCCGCGTTTGTCTTGGATGTCCTGGTACTGCGGGCTGTTTAACTCCAAACGGACGATGCTCCCGCCATGGGTACTCAGCGTGACCAGCGCGCGGGAGTCGCTTTCCGGGTCGAGCGAACCGAGCCCGACGTACCGAAGCGGATAATCGGTTTGCGCACCTGCTAACTGTGCTTGATTTTCAGATGAAATCGGGCCGTTCTGAGTTTTCGACGCGACCGCAGTTGGCGACGCAGGACTCGGCGGTGCCGGCGAAGAATCTTTTGGCTTTTGCCCGACAGTTTGTTGCGGCTGTTGCAGCTGAGGTTTTTGTTTCGATAGGGCGTTTGATTCAGTCGCAGTATTTTCCTGCTTTAAACTTTGTATCGATTGCTTCGGCGGCGGGTACAGCCGATCGAATATTGCCTGCGACCCCACGAGCACAAACATGGAGAGCGCTAGAAAAACGAAAAAACGCTTATCCACAGGAATGACCTCGCTGAGCAAATCGGTGGGGCATCTCTGGTCATTCCTCTGCTAGCGACCCGCGCGAAGTCGGTCACCAAGAAAGTTATCGAGTTCTGGAATTTCGTAGATTTTTTTGATCGTCTTCTCAAAATCGTATTCGATGCGACGATATTGCAATCCATCGTCCGAGAGAATTACATAGCAGGACCGCGGATCACCATCACGCGGTTGGCCTACAGAGCCAACATTGACCATTATTTTCTCTTCACCCACTGAATACTCATTGCCCAGATCGTCGGGCGAGAAAAAACGCAAGCCTTCCGTGAAGACTCCCGGCACATGCGTATGGCCCTGGAAACAACAGTGCTCAAAGAGACTAAACAATTTTTCCATTTTTCGTTGGTTGTAAATATCCTCAGGAAACACATACTCATTGAGCGGGTTGCGTGGTGAACCGTGCACGAAAAGACATCGATTCTCCTTCCTGTTCCGTGGCAACTCCCCAAGAAAATCCCACCGACGGGCGTTATCTTTGGCATTCTGTTGAGGATCCTCTAGCTGCTCCCGTGTCCAAAAAATAGCCTGCTCGGCGCCGGAATTGAATCCCTCGGGATCGAACAAGGCCCCTTGATCATGGTTTCCTAACAGACAGGCATCGCAATCGATGATTAAATCGATGCATTCTCGTGGATTAGGGCCGTATCCAATGATGTCTCCCAGGCAGTAGATCTCGGTAATCCCTTGCTGATGGATATCCTCAAGCACTGCCTTCAGACCCTCGAGGTTGCTGTGGATATCACTGATCAATGCACGTTTCACGGCGGTGGGAACCTCTGTGCTATTTTTCGAGTGCTACCGAGTGATCGAGTCGATGCCGTACCTTAAAAGAAAGGTGACCGGAAGAATCGTGTTCGTGGTTCAAGGCGTCACGCCTCGGTGGGGCTGGTTTTGGGAAGTGCATGTAACCGTTTTTCAGGCAACAATTTAGAGGCAGCCGATCATCGTATGCTGCAAGACTGAAGTGGTCAAGCGGTCCGGTAGGCCCCGAGAGTGGTCGACTGTAAATATAACTTGCGGGCGGGAGGCTCGAATTGACCGACTGCTTCCTGCTATAAGTGAAAACTCCAGTTCAACGCAACGAACATCGCACCCGACCTGGCACATCCGTACCACTGCTTATTTTAAGTCTATCCGCCCTGATCGTCCCCGAATTGTGTGCTGCATGAAAACACTGGCTATGGAAACGAGTGGTCGGAGAGGATCGGTCGCCGTGTGGGATTCTGCTAATCCCGCCCCACCGAGCGAGATTTCTCTACCACAAGAGGCGCAGACTGCCGAATCGCTGATCGTGATTATCGATCAGGTAATTTCAAAATGCGGGTGGTCAACAGGCGAACTCGATTTGATTTGCGTAACGCAGGGCCCTGGTTCGTTCACTGGTTTGCGGATCGGATGTGTCACCGCGAAGGTACTCGCATTTGCGGTGGATGCCAAAATAGTGGGGGTTAATACTCTGGATGTGCTTGCAGAGAACAGTTCTGCCGGTCAACCGCTCTGGTGTGTCATAGACGCTGGCAGGGGTCAATGCTTTGTCGCCTGCTATTCCATTGACGCGTCTGGACATCGGCAAGTTTCCGTTGAGCCGCAATTAATGGCGACGGAAACATGGCTTAGTCGTCTCACACCGAATGATCGGGTAACCGGTCCCCTGCTTTCTACGTTGGGCGAACTATTGCCGGCAGGGGTGGAACCTTTATCAAGTGAGAGTTGGATGCCGCGTGCTGAATTCGTCGCACGAATCGGTGCCCGAAATTTTGAACATGGTCATACAGCAAATCTTTGGGATTTTTCTCCAAACTACTTTCGACTGAGTGCGGCAGAAGAGAAAAAAAATCGTGCCAAGCAGAGCTGATCAAGGACTCTGTATTAAGCTCGGCTGCTCCCGCCACCCCGATGAACGATCGCGCGAAGCAATCTTATTCTATTTTATCGGCCACACAGTCGGATGACCGACGTTTGGCGACCACAGGCTGTTGTTGTCCATTGCGTTCGGTGAGAAAGAACGGCACGCCACCAAGCGCAACGAAGATAGTAGTCAGTCGATAGGCCAACGCAACGAGTAAGCCTCGCGCCGGTGGAAAGGATAACAACTGGTAGAGATAAGCAAACATAGCTTCCAACGCACCCAAGCCTCCCATCGGCAACGGCACAGCTGCCGCAACAAGTGAAAGTGGAACGATCACCAGAAACTGCAGTGGACTCGGTGCCGTTCCCGGTAAGCCGGATGCGATCAGCCAGAAAGCAAACGCGGTTGCGGCCTGACTGACTAACGTCAAAAACAAGGCGAATACCAGTGTTTTTTTATAGCGAAAATAAGTGCCAAGCGAGGCATGGACGCGACTAAGAAGGGTGCCGATTTTGGGAACACAAGCGACTTTGCGACCGAGCCAGCCCCGCCAGAGTGGTTGCGAAAAACAAAGGCTAACGGTTGCAAGAATAAACGCACACAATGTTGCGGCAAACAACCAAGCAAGTGGTTCCTGCTGCTCGGGAAACGAGGAGTAGAAATTGCCCCATAGCAAAATGCTTAGGGATGCTAGTAGCAGTAACGTATAGAATCCGATGCAACGATCCACGATGACACTGAGCACGGCCTCAGTGCGATATCCCGCATGTGTTTTTGCCAAAATAGCCGCCTTAAAAATATCACCGCCGACCACCCCCAAAGAAAAAAAGTTAAAGAAATAACCGATAAATCCAAGCTTGATGGCATTCCAAATGGAAAAGGAGAGGCCCAAAACCCTCACCAGCAAATACCAGCGAACAAAAGTAAGCAAACTACAAGCCAACAGAATCAGACAAGCAAGCACTAGGCGTAGCCAATCTTTGGATTCGTTCCGCAGCTGCGAGTAGACTTCGGGATTGCTTTCAAATGTTCTCCAGAACAGGAAGATAAGAATCCCCAATGCCAGAGCAATCTTGACGCTATAAAGTAGCCATCGCTTCATACACTACTTGTCCTCCGCGTAACCGGTTTCTGGATTTTGGGTTCCGCTCTCCGTTGACAGTTTCGCTTCACGTTGATAGAGTTTTTAAGTTAACTTGGCAATGCCGAGAGGTCGCTCGGACGCTCCTTATAGACCGGTTGCTCAAGTTCCAAGGGTAAACGGGGGATTAGCTCAGTTGGGAGAGCGTCTGGCTGGCAGCCAGAAGGTCAGCGGTTCGAGCCCGCTATCCTCCACTACAGAATCACTGGCAGACAACTCCTGCATGCTGCGCGTCTGGCTTTGAGATAAATTGTGGTGTTGCGCATATTTCTACTTTTCGCTTCTCCTGCCTTCTCCTGTAAAGCTACTTTTATCAAGCTAGCAAGTCGATTTCGTTTAGCTTAGATGGCCATTCATCGTCGGTAGCAGCGCCAGCAGCAAACAAAAACGATCTGGCGGATCATTGAGGGCCTCTGCTAGACTCCCGCCGCCGATTTTCTGACACTTGAAACCAGAGGGAATTGCGATTCATGCTTGATTTTCCTTCATCTGTTTGGAAACACCTTTGTTTCATGCTGCTGTTCGGAACCGTGTTAACTGAGCAGTCGGCTGCCGCTCCCACCTGGTGGGAGCGTCTTTGGACGGAAGACCGTGAGGAACCAAACGAATCGCAGGTTCAATCGCGGGTTGATGCAACAGCAGTTCACCATCTGAGCGATGAGCAGGGCCCCTGGATGATTATGGCGCTTTCCTTCCGCGGGCCGACCGCCATCGAAGATGCCACTCAGACGGTCGCTGAGCTGCGAAAAAAACACAAGCTTGATGCTTATCTCCATCAAGAAACATACGATTTCTCTAACTCATTCGTCGGGCGTGGTGTAGATCGGTTCGGCAATCCGCGTCGCATGCGTCATCAACTCAATAATTCGTTTGAAGAAGTGGCTATTCTGATTGGAAACTACGATTCAGTCGATGATCCAAAAGCACAGCGCGACTTGAAAAAAATAAAAAGTCTCGCTCTTAATTCACTCGAGGATGAAGACAAAAAAAAGAGTCGATCTTTTGCCGAGTTGCGAAAAGTTCACAATCAGCTTCTCAAAAAAGACAAATCGAATGGGGGCGGTGCCATGAAACTGGCCTTTATTACCACCAACCCGATGTTACCAGAAGAATATTTTCGACCCCAGGGAGTTGATCGATTCGTAGCACAACTCAACCAGGATATTGAACACAGCCTCCTCAACTGTCCCGAAGCATTCACTGTGAAAGTGGCGACCTTCACCGGACTGGCTGCCGTTCACCCGAAACACATCAAGGAAATTGAGACCAAAGGCATGCAGTCGAGTCGATTAGAGAAAGGTGCAATAAAAGCCCACCGACTAACCATCGCTTTGCGAGCAAAAGGATACGAAGCTTACCAATTCCACGACCGCAAACAGAGTATTGTCACCGTGGGAAGTTTTTCCCGTCCCGAGCAGGTGAGCGAAGAGGGACGGGTCGTCTATTCGCCGGATGTTCAGGAGCTCTTACAGCGATTCGGCGCGAAACGCCAAGGGACATCACCCGAGTTGCGGCACCCCGGCTTGCAAACCGGAATTCTTCCGGAGACACTACTCGGCATACCTTTTGATATTCAACCGGTGTTGATCTCTGTCCCGCAACGATCTGTCAGCAGCGATTTCGCACAGCGCACGCTTCGTACCCCCTAATGCAACGATGGCAAACGAGCCGCTGCTTATTCTCGGAACGCATAACGCAAAAAAGGGGCACGAATTAGTCGAACTCCTCGAGTCGCTACCACTTCATATATGCACACTGGCTGACTGTGATAAAGCGTTGCATGTGGTCGAGGACGGCGGCTCCTTTGACGAAAACGCTGCAAAAAAAGCCTGTCAACAGGCGGTTCATCTCAAGGCCTGGGTTTTGGGGGAAGACAGCGGTCTTTGCGTCGATGCATTAGACGGAAGACCGGGCATCTACTCTGCTCGATTTGCTGGGGATAAGGCGAGCGATCCGGAGAACAACCAGCTGCTGCTTGAGCGCATGGCGGATGTCTCTACCGACGGCCGCCGCGCCCATTACGTCTGTCACGCTGTGCTCTCCGATCCGGAAGGGAACATCCGAGCCGAGGCAACAGGAAAGTGTTTTGGTGTTATCCGTCGCGAAGAATCAGGAACCCATGGATTCGGCTATGACCCGTTGTTTGAAATCCGTGAATATCATCGTACCTTTGGTGAACTCGGACCACAACTTAAAAGTGCGATCAGCCACCGTGCTCGGTCTATCTCGCAATTGATACCCCAAATCCGCGATCTTTTATTCCAGGGATGCTGGGTTACGGAATGAATAAAGAATGAAATTCGGCTATCCGACACTAACGACTGTATGCTGGACAGTGGGTTATTTTATCACGGTTGGAGCCATTTTTTATGGTTTGGATACGGTGCGGCAGCGACAGCTATCATCTGGTAACACCGAACTTGAGAATTCTTGGCAGCAGTGGCGGGATGCAGCGGCCATCCAGGCCACGGGTAACGGACCAGTGAAGCGGAAGGTACCCAAAAGCACGCTGCCCCCGGTTCGGGTGCTGTTCGCTGATCACTATACGACCATCACGGTGGCGGCGATCCTCTTCAGTAGTTTTCTCTATGGAATGCTTTGTTTTTTTGTCCGTGGCATCATGACCGGGGACCGGGGTAAACTACCTACTGAGTCGGGCTAGGCTGTGTCAGAATCGGCACTGCTCGATCCACCCGATTGACCCGGAATCGTCTTCCCCCTACCATAATCGATTCGTCGTGAGGTGGGCCCGCGGCGCTGTAATTTGGTTTTACCTGGCCCGATTCACTGCTACCTTGTCCAACGTCGCAGAAGTCAAATCCCCCAGGGGTTTCTCCTGTCGGTGTGCCGACGACAAGGGAGAGAGGAGGCGTGTAAAATGGCCGATGCCTTGGTCAAACAGTTGGTTGAAGCAGGTGTTCATTTCGGACACCGGGCGAGTCGCTGGAACCCGAAGATGGGTCCCTATATCTACGGTCGCCAGAAGCTGATTCACATTATCGACGTGCGCGAGACGGTCCGTGGCCTACTGCGTGCACGCAAATATTTTAAGCAGGTCGCTGCCAGCGGAAGCCTTATCCTGTTTGTCGGTACTAAACGGCAGGCATCCGATACGATTGAACGCGAGGCCCAGCGATGTGGAATGCCTTTCGTATCCCAAAGATGGCTTGGGGGAACACTAACAAACTTCAGAACGATTCGCAGCCGGTTGAGTCGCCTCGAGGAACTCGAGGAAATTTTGGGTGGTGAGCAGATTCAGGACTACTCCAAAAAAATGCAGTCGTCGCTTACGCGAGAAAAGCGAAAGATGTTTCAAAACCTGAACGGAATCCGAAAGATGGACCGCCTGCCTACGTGTCTCCTCACGGTCGACCCGAATAAGGAACGAAATGCCATCCGCGAAGCGACGAAACTCGGGGTGACAACCGTTTCGTTGATCGATACCGATTGTGATCCCGATCTGGTAGACCTGCCCATTCCGGGAAATGATGACAGTATTCGCAGTATTGAACTGGTTACCCGCATTCTGGCTGACGCCATTCTCGAGGGCAAAGCGGAGGCAGCCGTCGACGAGCATGTCGAGGCTGAGGGCAGTACACCCGCGCCACCTAAAACGACGATCGACGTCGCCGGAGCGAGCAAGTCTGTCGGCAAGAAATAAATAGGTATGCAGGAGCAAACATTCGTCGTGCTGGCATCGATTGCCTCAGGGCCAGTCATGGAACGGTGTTTGTGCCGGTGAGATTTTTTGAGGAACATTGAGGGAAGATGAGGAGCTGAATAAGACATGGCTGAAATTACCGCGGCGGCAGTCAAATCGTTACGCGAGCGTACCGGATTGCCGATGATGGATTGCAAAAAGGCACTTGCTGAAACAGGTGGCGACGAGGAGGCAGCAGTCGAAGCACTCCGAAAAAAGGGAATAAAAACACAAGAGACAAAAATGGGGACCCGGGACACGTCTTCGGGTCGAATGGGCATTTACACCGATTTCGACAACGGTGTCGCTGCAATGATTGAGCTGCAGTGTGAATCGGCGCCCGTAGCAAGTCATGAAGAATTTATTGCCTTGGCCAATGACATGGCCAAACAACTGGCCACAGGACCGGGGGCCGAAACGCCGGAGGAACTGCTTGACCAGCCCTCTCCAGGCGTAGATGGATCGACACTTAGGGAACAGAAGGACGATCTCTACAACCGGATTCGCGAGGTATTCAATCTCAAACGTATCCTCCGACTGGACGCTTCCTGTGGCGGTTATGCGCACCACTCCGGTGTGACCAAGGGGGTTCTTCTCCAAGTGGAGGGAGGTGACGGTGATGTGGCGAAAGACGTGTGTATGCACATCGCCGCAATGAATCCAGGGGCGGTTAGCAAGGAAGATCTTGATCCAGCTCTGGTGGAAAAGGAGCGGGAGATTCTCTCGGAAGCAGCACGTAAGGAGGGCAAGCCTGAGCAGATCATCGAAAAAATGATCGACGGTCGGATGCGTCAATTTTATGCTCAGCAGGTGCTGGAAGAGCAACCTTTTGTCAAAGATGACAAACAGACCGTGGGCGACTACGCAAAATCGGCCAACATGAAGTTAGTAAAGTTTATCCATTGGGAACTGGGGCGTGATTGACCCCGTGAAATCGACCCGAGAAGTCAGGCGCGAATAAAACATTACGAGGCAAAACGAAGTTTTTCCACTGTGCCGCGTCGATATCTGGGGCACTGCTTCGTTTCGAAAGGTAATACGATGGCCAATAACTCAGATCTTGACCCGACTGGGGAAAGACAATATCGCCGCGTAATTCTGAAGCTATCGGGTGAAAGTTTCTGCGAAGATGGGCAGCGTGGTATCAGCATGGACGCGGTCACCCATGTGGCCGGGCAAACGTTCAAAGCGGCTAGTCAAGGTGTTCAGATTGCGATCGTTATCGGGGGTGGAAACATTCTACGTGGTGCGCAGTTCACTGCTGGTAACACAGTCATCCAGGAGGCAACAGGCCACTACATGGGCATGTTGGCAACGGTGATAAACGGCTTGGCGTTACAGGATGCACTTGAATCGCTAGGTTGTGAAACCCGATTGCTTACCGCCATCCGGATGGATGGGGTGGCGGAACCCTATATCCGTCGACGTGCCCGGCGACACCTCGAAAAAGGACGGATCGTGATCCTGGCGGCCGGCACCGGCAGCCCCTTCGTGACCACCGACACGGCGGCCGCGCAACGGGCTCTGGAACTTGAAGCCGACGCTTTGCTCAAAGCGACGCGGGTCGACGGTGTCTATAGTGACGATCCGGAAAAAAATCCGCATGCGGTGCTGTATCGTGAGCTGAGCTACGATGCTATCCGCGAACAGAATCTCAGGGTGATGGATTCCACGGCGATCGCGCAATGCATGGAACACCAAATGCCGATTGTTGTCTTCAATTATAAGAAAGAGGGATATATTGAGCGGGCTGTCCGAGGTGAATCGGTCGGCACGCAAGTCAGCAGTCATGCGGTTGTGAAGCAGAGTTCCTAACGGACAACCTTCACCCAGGGTCTGCTAAAATGATAGGGGCCGCTGAGAAAAGGAATGAGGTGAGGGTGATGGACAGTGATGAACTCCTGCTCGACGTCGAAGAGCGGATGGAAAAGACCGTGGACCGCTTGAAGCACAGTTTGGCTGGCATCCGCACAGGGCGGGCTAATCCGGGACTGGTAGATACGCTTCGTGTCGAGGCCTATGGGTCCCCGACGCCATTGAAACAACTAGCGAATGTGGGTGCTCCCGAGCCGACGCAAATTGTAATTCGACCCTTTGATCCGACGACGATCAAAGACATTGAAAAGGCCGTTCTTGGATCGGACCTCGGTTATAATCCACAAAGTGACGGCAAGTTGATTCGCATCAACATCCCACCGCTGTCTGGTGAAGTGCGCAGAAAAATGGTGACGCGGATCAAAGAGTTGGCTGAAGAGGGAAAAGTATCAATCCGTAATATTCGGCGGGACGGGAACAAGGCAGCCGATGCGGCAGAGAAAGATAAGGAACTTAGTGAGGATCAGCGGGAATCTCTTAAGGAAGAGATTCAGGAATTGACAAAAAAATATGAGTCACTTGTGGTGGAAGCCGCCAAAGATCGTGAAACGGAAGTTCTCGACGTCTGACCCACCATTGGCTCGATTTCACCAGTGTTTGAGATGGCTTTAAATCGAAGAGAGTATCTCCGATCGGCAGGCCTGATGGCGACTGGCATGCTCGGCCTCAACCGGTATCTCGCGGCTGAGGAATCGTCGGCGTTCGGTAAAGACGTGGTGTTGGAGCCGGATCCTCACGGCATTCTGGATTTACCTCGGGGTTTGAATTACCGCATTCTCTCCCGCACGGGTCAATCGATGGATGACGGTCTGCTCGTACCTGGCCTTCATGATGGCATGGCGGCATTTCCGGGAAAGAACGATCGCACAGTCCTGATCCGCAATCACGAAATCGATTTTGAAAAACCACATCTGAGTGCCTTCGGTGAGAACTACGAATTGCTCAAGCGGGTTGATCCCCGGAAGCTCTATGACAGCGGATATGAGAATCGACCGGCCTGTGGCGGAACGACCACGTTAATCTACAACACTAAAACACAGGAGCTCGATTATCATTTTTTGAGCTTGGGAGGTACGGCGAGTAATTGTGCCGGAGGACCTACACCATGGGGAACGTGGCTCAGTTGTGAAGAAACCATCGAAAGGGCAGGATCGCGTGCTTGTCGCGATCACGGATATGTGTTCCAGGTCCGAAAACGGCAACAGTGCGGTCTCGCTCACGCAGAGCCATTTCGGGCGATGGGTCGATTTCGTCACGAGGCGGTTGCCGTGGATCCAGTGACCGGAATCGTTTACGAAACCGAAGATATGGAAGATGGCTTAATCTATCGTTTCATTCCGGACATTCCGGGGGATCTTTGCCGGGGTGGGCGACTTGAAGCGCTCTGTTTGCGCGATCAACCGG